>NZ_JABKCA010000049.1 GCF_013166655.1 Lentimicrobium sp. L6 | reverse complement strand
TTTAAATTATGAAAAGGCTAAAAACCATTGCTCCCCATAATTTTTTATGTGACCCAACATTAGCCGAAAATGCTTTATAATACCTCAAATGAAATTCGTGTTAGAATCAATAATTTTTCTTTATTTTGTTTATACGAAACCCCAATCTTTATATGAGCTTAATAGATCAAGTAAATAGCATGAGCAAAGGCACCTTAATGGAAGCTTTGAATATTGAAATGATTACAGTGGAAAAAGACCTAATCCGTGCTAAAATGCCTGTGGATGAAAGAACTTTCCAGCCTTTTAAAATATTACATGGCGGTGCTAGTTTAGCTTTGGCTGAAACTATTGGTAGTGTGGGTTCTCATATTATTATTGGTCCTAATTCCAATAAAACTTCTCGTGGAGCCGGAATAAATGCCAGCCATTTAAGAGCGGTGCGAAGTGGCTATGTGATAGGAGAAGCTAGACCTATTCACCTTGGAAAAAACACCCATATTTGGGATATTAAAATCTTCGATGAGCAGGAGCGTTTGGTATCTATAGCTCGTTTAACCAATTTCATTTTAGAGTCTAAAGAAAAATAAAAATGACAAAGAGTCCTTCATTTGTAGTTTATAGACTCCCCCAGCAAACTGAACTATATTATAATTCAAGTAAAGCACGTATCATCGAGAAAATCTGTGATTTAAAAGAAAGTCATTTTATAATGACTCCCTTTGATGAAGAATCAGCTTGCCCCATATTTGCATTTAATTCTAAGCATACAAAAAGAATAAATTCTGAAGAATGGATTGATTTAGCCTTAGATTTTAAATCGAAGCCTTTCGAGACACATCATGCTTCAGCTAAAGAACACCAAAAGCAAGTTCATCAAATTATTGAAGAAATAGAAAAAGGAGAACTGAAAAAAGTAGTATTGAGTAGAGTACAAGCTTTCAAAAGAAATGACAAATCCATTAAGCAGGTATTTACTCAATTATGTGATAAATACCCCAATGCTTTTGTCTACCTCACTCAATTGCCTAATGGGCAAATCTGGTGTGGCGCAAGCCCAGAAACCTTAGCAAAATTTGAGGAGTCTAAATTTGAGACTATGGCTTTGGCAGGAACTAAGGTGATAGACAAAGAAAATGCAGAGGATTTGGTCTGGCCAGTAAAAGAGCAGGACGAGCAAATTTGGGTTCAGAATTATATCAGAAGTCTATTCAAAAGTCATATGCTCAATTTCACACAATCAGAACCTTATAGTGCTATTGCTGGCCCAGTTGCACATATACGAAGTGATTTCTCCGCTATGGCTGCAGCGACCATCGCCACCCAGCTACTCCTCCAACTCCACCCCACTCCTGCCGTTTGTGGCACACCAACTCAAAAAGCTAAAGATTTCCTATTGCAAATTGAAAAGCACGATCGAATATATTATACTGGATTTATTGGTATTTACGCTCCTCAGAAATTCCATTTATTCGTCAATCTACGCTGTATGCAAATCGATGATGAGGCTTTCCATTTATATTTAGGTGGAGGAATTACAAAAGATAGTATTGCAGAAGATGAGTATCAAGAAACTGAAAATAAAGCTCAGACCTTGAGTGCATTTTTATGATTTCTATTCTGAGATAAATCAGACTAGACTATTTTAAATTTTCAAAACTTTCTGTTTTGCAAGGATACTTCCGCTTTCATTAAGGAGTTTAACATAATACAACCCATTGGAATAATTACTCATATCTACGTATACATCATTCGATGAGACACTAAGAGTATTCATCAATTGACCTGTGGAATTATAAAATTGAATCGAAAATTGATTCTGGCTGGCAATATGGGTTGAAATATATAGCCTATCTTGAACTGGGTTTGGAAATACTGTAAAATTGTTTTCAAAAATATCCTCCTCTACCCCAACCATAACTAGCTCTTCACCCCATTCTTCCTCTCCTTTTTTAAAGTAGACTAGTTCCCTTGTATATAATTGTCTCATAATGTTAGCCCAAGAAAAGTAATCGCTATTATTTTTTGTTTGGCCACAACCTATTACCCAACTTCTCTCATAGCGATCCTCTTCTGCGCCCTCAATATAAATCGTATCAAAAAGCACCATTTTTCTACCATTAAAGACTTCAGGATCCTCTATTATAGAATCTCCTGACACAATTTCATCCAAATTTGTATAATATAATGTCAGCTCATACTCACTATATATATTGGGCTGATACTCAAATATCTTAGCTTCTTTAACAAAAAATTCAAATATTACAGTATCATTATTGATAGAATAAACTTTATCAATTACTTTTTTAATTCTAACAATACTATCTGTATAATACCACTCACCATATTCCCCTGCCTTTTCAGTATTTACCATATGAAAAACATCCCCAATTTCATAATCATAGACTTCTCCTCGGGTAGGAAATTCTTGGCTCAATGCATTAAATGATGATATAAGGATGATAGCAAAAGTTAAATAGTAATTCTTTTTCATATTTATTGTTTTATATGCAGCATGTAAATATATCAAAAATATTACACCTAATTTATACGTGAATTTACTGATAATTTCAATTTTAAGCATTTTCCCCAATCCCACAAACCGCAAACGTTACCAATGCAAAACTTTTTAACGCAAACGATTGAAAGTCCCATACTTTTTGTATCTTAGTATAAACCACTCCTTTTGTTACTAGATTTGCATAAAAGGAATTAAACAAATTGAACAAATCATCAAGGTTTTTATCATGAATAAAGCACAAAATTTTGAAATCTTAAAGAACAGTTTCAAGGAACTATATCCAAATGAGCCTTTAAGCAAATTAGAGAGTTTCATTTCGGAACTTACTGATTTAAAGAAAGAAATCCCTACTAATGAGAATCCAGATTGGTATAAAGATGCTGTGGTTTATAGCCTTTACGTGGATTTGTTTAATAAAGATTTTAATGGTTTAATAGATAAACTCGATCATATTGCCTCTTTGGGTGTGACTTGTCTATGGTTACTCCCCATCCTCGATTCACCCATGAAAGATGCGGGTTTCGATATTAAAGACTATCGTAGAATTCGTCCAGAGCTTTTTAATATGCCCGACACGGCTTCTTCAGAAGATCAACAAGTGAAATTTCGTGAATTTTTAGAACATGCACATAGTAAAGGTATCAAGGTAATATTCGATATTGCCATGAATCATTGCAGCATGGAACACCCATGGTTTCAAGAAGCTCGTAAAGGAAAAGACAATCCCTATCGCGATTATTTCATTTGGAATAAAGACACTGAAAAATATAAAGAGGCTCGTCTTCTTTTTAAAGGCATGTGCCCTAGCAATTGGGAAAAAGATGGAGAAGAGTATTTCTTCCATCGCTTTTTCGAATTCCAACCCGATTGGAATTACCGCAATCCAGCTGTCTTATTAGACATGAGCCGAAATATTGCTTTCTGGATGCAGCAAGGCGTTGATGGTTTTAGAGCCGATGCCATTCCTTACCTTTGGAAAGAAGAAGGTACTGATTGTGAAAACTTACCTAAAACCCATACCATCCTCCGATTTTTCAGAGCCGTAAGTGAATATCTAAGTCCAGGTACTTTATTATTAGCCGAAGCTTGCCAAAAACCACAAGATGTAGTGGATTATATTAAAACTGGTAATGAATGTAATGCGGCTTACCACTTCCCATTGATGCCTCAAATGTTTAAAGCATTAAGCATGGAAAGTGCAGAACCTGTATTAAAAACCCTGAGCCCAGAAGTCACACCAGAAATTCCAGCCAATAGCCAATGGTTTACCTTCCTTCGTTGCCACGATGAGTTAAGTCTCGAATTGGTCTATGTGGATGAAGCTGATAGAGCCTATATTCATAAAAACTATTGCCACCAACCAGAATGGGATTTTAGAGTTGGAGAAGGTATTTCTTCTCGCATGTCAGAACTTTTCAAAAAAGATGTACAGAAAATAAAATTAGCATATAGCTTAATGCTTTCTTTACCTGGAACACCTGTACTATATTACGGTGACGAATTTGGAAAAGGAAACGATGAGGAGTTCTATAAAGAAATGATTCAGATGACCGGTAAAGATGATACCAGGTTTTTAGTTCGTGGAAAAGTGAACTGGGAAGAGGTAGAAGCTCAGCTGGACAAGCGCGACTCCTTTGAATCACAGATTTTTGCTGGCTTAAGCGCCATGGTAAATGCCAGAAATAAATACAAAGCCTTCGGTAGAGGAGAAATTGAGTGGCTAGAAAATAATGAATTGGGTCTATTAAGCTTCAAACGAAAATTCGAAAATGAAGAAATATTAGTTCTAATTAACCTATCTGGAACTGATATTAGTTATGACTACGATGGTCGTTTTCCATTCCAAGATATACTAGGGCAAAATATCAGAACCTTGAAAAACAAAGTAATGATTCCTGCTTATTCTTATTATTGGATTGCGCTAAAATAATACCACAAAGGCACTAAAACTAGAACTTAAAGGAAGTTTTGACTACATGACTTTGCGTAGTAAAAAATAACAATAGTAAAAAACATATAATATTAAGAAACAAAGTTAAAACATTGACTAAATCAAAATACTCTTTGTGACTTTGTGACTTCGTGGCAAATACATAAAATAGATAATAAAAAACCTAAATAAAAATGTCAAATTCAAAATTCAACTTCGATGCCATCATCTTCGACCTAGATGGGGTTATCACTAAAACAGCAGAAGTTCATGCCGCAGCATGGAAAAAAATGTTTGATGAATACCTAATGGATAGAGCTCAAGAAACTGGTGAGCCTTTTCAGGAGTTTGATTATGTAAAAGACTATCTCCCATTTGTAGATGGAAAACCACGCTATAATGGGGTTAGGGATTTTCTCGCTAGTCGTAATATAGAGCTCGAATTTGGCGATGTAGAAGACAGTATCGAACTAGTCACTGTTTGTGGCCTTGGAAACAGAAAAAACAAAGCCTTCAACGAGGTATTGGATCGTGATGGCGTTAGTCCTTTCGATAGCACTATAGAACTGATGCACCAGATGAAAGAGCATAATCTTCGTTTGGGTGTGGCTTCTTCAAGTAAAAACTGCCGTTCCGTATTAAAAGCCGCTGGTGTCTTTGATATCGTGGAAACCATAGTTGATGGAACAGATGCTGCTCGTTTAGGTTTAAATGGAAAACCAGCACCAGATATTTTCACCACTGCAGCCGATAATTTAGGTGTTAGCTATGATAGAGCTGTGGTTGTAGAGGACGCCTCCTCTGGAGTAGCTGCAGGAAAAGCTGGAAACTTTGGTTTTGTATTAGGATTAGCTCGTGAGCATAATATTGAGGAGCTTTATAGAAATGGAGCCGATGTTGTAGTCGAAGATATTGAAGAAATCAAACTCGAAGGCATTAATAAATGGTTTGAGGATGGTTTAGATAAAGACAATTGGTCTATCACTTATCATGAATATGAGGAGGCCAAAGAAAAAAGTCGTGAGTCATTATTAGCAGTTGGAAATGGTTATTTTGGTAACCGAGGAGCTATGGAAGAAGTACGAGCCGACGAGAAACATTACCCAGGAACTTATATTGCTAGTTTATATAATACATTAGAGTCGCCCATTGGTGACCGCATGATTCCCAACGAAGATTTTGTAAATACCCCAAACTGGACATTGATAGAATTTAAAATCAATGATGGCGAATGGTGGGACTACAAAACTGCTGAATTCGAAGTTTATAAGAAACATTTATGCCTCAAGACAGGCTTATTTTCAAAAAATTTAATCATAAAAGCTGCTGATGGCAAGCGATTCCAAATTGAATCGAAAAGAATGGCGAGCATGGTTCGTCAGCATGCTGGAGCACAACAATATGTGTTCACGCCGTTAAACTTCGACGGAAAAATCACTTTCAGAATTGGAATTGATGGACAGATTGAAAACAGAGGAGTCAACAGATATAACACTCTAAATCAGAACCATTTGGAGTTTATATCTGCCAATGCAACCGATGAGAAGCTACTCGTAAACGTAAAAACTCGTCAATCGAACATTTCAGTAAGCCAAGCTATTAAACACTTCGCTCAAACTTCTGATGCTACAAAAAACCACACTTTCAAGTCAAAAGTAGAGTACGATGGTGCTTATGCCTATTATGAGGCAGATTTAAAAGAAAAACAAAGCTTCAGTATTGAAAAGCTCCTCAGTATTTATAGCTCTCATGTAGTTAAAAAACCAGAGACTTTAGCACTGGATCAATTAAATGATTTAGAGTCATTTGACACCCTTTTTGAAGAAAGCAAAGCAAAATGGGCTGAGATTTGGAAAGATATAGATATACAAGTAGAAGGAGATAGAATGAGTCAAAAACTTTTACGTCTCCACTCCTATCACATGATGCTTTCTGCTTCTGAATTCAATACTGAATTAGATGCCAGTGTAACTGCTCGTGGACTTCATGGGGAAGCTTATCGTGGACATATTTTCTGGGATGAATTATTTATTCTTCCTTTCTATAATATCCATTACCCAGAAATCTCTAAGTCATTATTGATGTATCGATATCGCCGATTAAACAAATCTCGCGAATATGCCAAAGAGAATGGTTATCAAGGAGCGATGTTTGCTTGGCAAAGTGGATCAGATGGAAGTGAGCAAACACAAACTGTTCATTTAAACCCTCTTTCTGGCAAATGGGGCGAAGACAATAGCTGCCTACAAAGACATGTCAGTTTAGCGATTGCATATAATGTATATGAATATTTCGTAGCCACCAATGATGTAAAATTCATGGAAGAATATGGAGCTGAAATGTTCCTCGAAATATGTCGTTTCTGGGCTAGTAAGTCTTCAAAAAATGAAGAAACTGGGAAATACAGTATCGACAAAGTTATGGGCCCTGATGAATTCCATGAAATGTATCCTGATGCTAAAGAAGGTGGTTTAAGAGACAATGCCTACACCAATATTATGGTGGCCTGGATGCTTGGAAAAGTAAAAGAAATCACCAGCAAAATGGACTGCTCTGCAGAGGAGAATGTATTATTAAAAATACAGCTTACCTATCAGGAAATGTTGCATTGGGACGATATTGCTGCCAACTTAAACATCGTGATTTCCGAGAAGGGTATTATTTCGCAATACGATGGTTATTTTGATTTAAAGGAATTAGATTGGAAAGCTTATCGCGAAAAATACACCAACATTTACCGCATGGACAGACTCCTCAAAGCTGAAGGAAAATCTGCCGACGATTATAAAGTAGCAAAGCAAGCCGATACTTTAATGACCTTCTTTAATTTGGAGAAAAAAGAGGTAGACGAGATTTTCGAGAATTTAGGATATAAACTTCCAGATAACTATTTGGAGAAAAACTTGGATTACTATTTGGCTCGTACTTCTCATGGTTCTTCCTTAAGCCGTGTGGTTCATGCTCAATTGGCCAATATCATCGATAATGAAAAGCTCAGCTGGGAATTATACGAAGATGCTTTGGGTAGTGATTATGTAGATATTCAAGGCGGAACTACTGGAGAAGGCATTCATACTGGAGTAATGGCTTCAACAGTAATGGTAGCTTTAACCAATTATGCAGGAATCAACCTCCACAAAGAAATACTCGAAATCACCCCTCAATTACCAAAACATTGGAAAACCATTAAATTCAATATGGTATTCAGAGGAGTCAAATTCAATATAAATATTTCTAAATCTGAAATTTGCATCACAACAAATCAAAATACAACAGTGATCATATCAGGAAAAGAAGTATCTTTAAAAGAAAATATTAAAGAAATAATCAACCTAGTTTAACAACGGAGGGATGAGTTGTGTGAGTGCACCAACTTTAAACTTTAAACTTTAAACTTTAAACTTAGACTTATGTTAGGCGACGTATTATTAATCACAGAAAAGCATATAAATGCTGCTCATGATATTGTTAAAGTCATTTTAGAGCAAAAGAAAAATAAATTTATCATTGCCATTTCAGGTGAAAGTGGTTCCGGAAAAAGTGAATTGGCACACGCTGTGGCGAAAGAACTTAAAAGCCATAAGATTACGGCTAAACCATTACATATTGATAATTATTATCGCATTCTCCCATTAGAAAGAACACAATGGAGAACTGAGAATGGAATTGAAACGGCTGTAGGATTGGGCGAATATGATTGGGATACCATCTACAGAAATGTAGAAGAGTTCAAAACTGGAAGCAAATCAACAGGCCCATGTGTAGATCTAGTGACAGAGCAAGTAGACCAACTCACTACAGATTATTCAGAAGTGGATATGTTGATTATTGATGGACTTTATGCTGTTGAAACTAACGGCGTAGATTTAGGTGTTTTCATAGAGCTTACTTATCACGAAACCAAAAAAGCGCAAAAAGTGAGAGGCAAAGAACCTCAAAACGAATATCGTGCAAGAGTTTTAGAGCAAGAGCACAAAGTAGTTCAGTCTATAAAGCCCAAAGCTCACTTATTGGTGAATATGGAATATCAGGTGGTGAAAGCTTAAAGAATTCACAAAGCTAATACTCATAATACCAACAAGGCGATTTTTACTAAATTCGCCTTGTTCTTTTATACTACAGAAACTATGACAGAAAAAATCTCAATATACCAAGTCTTACCCAGACTCTTCGGAAACCAAAACAAAAAACCAATCCCAAATGGCAATATCCATGAAAATGGATGCGGAAAGTTTAATGATTTCACTCCTCAGGCTTTAGAAAAGACGAGAAACCTAGGAATCAATTATATTTGGTATACTGGAATTATTCGCCATGCCACCACTACAAATTATCCTAAGCTTAAGTCGCAAGACCAATGCATAGTAAAAGGGAAAGCCGGTTCTCCCTATGCCATCACCGATTATTATGATGTAAATCCCGATTTGGCAGTGGATGTTTCACAAAGAATGAAAGAATTTGAGGAGCTTATTGAAAGAACAAATGCTGCTGGAATGAAAACCATCATCGATTTTATTCCCAATCATGTAAGTCGAGATTATAATAGTTTGAACAAGCCAAAGGGAATCCAAGACTTAGGTGAAACTGATAACAAAAACCAAAGCTTTAATCCTCAAAACAATTTTTATTACCTACCTGGTGAAGATTTGAAACTTGATTTCTGTGAACAGCAAAAATACATTGAGAACCCAGCCAAATTTAGTGGCAATGATTGCTTTCATGCCCATCCTCAAATAACAGATTGGTACGAAACCATCAAACTCAATTATGGGGTTGATGTTCAAAACCACTACCAGCAGCACTTCTCTCCCATTCCAAACACTTGGGAGCGAATGCTCGAAATACTCAAATTCTGGACAGCTAAAAACATCCATGGATTCCGCTGCGATATGGTAGAAATGGTTCCTGTAGCTTTTTGGGCTTGGGCTATACCTCAGGTTAAAAAGATAAACCCAGAGATTCTATTTATTGGCGAAGTCTATCAGCCTCAACTATATGAAGCTTATATTAAAGAAGGAAAATTCGATTATCTATACGATAAAGTAGGATTATATGACCAATTAAAAGCAGTGCTTAGAGGAGAAAAACCAGCAAGCACCTTAAGCGACAGTTGGAAAAGTTTACAAGGTTTGGACGAATATATGCTCCGTTTTCTTGAAAATCATGATGAGCAAAGAATTCCTTCCTCTTATTTTGCTGGACAAGCAGAAAAAGCCATTCCCGCCATGTTACTTAGTGCAACTATGCATAATGGCCCAATCATGACATATTTCGGACAAGAATTTGGAGAAGCAGCCCAAGGCTCAACAGGATTTAGTGGTGATGATAGCAGAACAACGATTTTCGATTATTGGAATGTAGAGACTATTCAAAAGTGGAGAGGAAAGTCAGCCTATTCTGGTTCTGGCTTAAATTCTAGTCAAAAACTACTTCAAAAGGAATATCAGAAGATATTGAAACTGAGCATCAACAATCCGATTATAGCAAATGGAGAATTTTATGATTTAACATGGGCCAATAGATATAACCATCATTTTTATCATAATCATGTTTTTGCTTATTTCCGATCTTTTGAAAAAAAATGTTTGCTTTTTATCCTTAATTTCTCTGATAAAACATTGGAGCAAAAAGTAATTATTCCTGGACACGCCCTTGAATTTGCACAAAAAGACACCACAAAACTAAAAGATCAAGTTTTCAAAAATGTCTTTTCAAAAGAAAATATTAAACTCCCTTATTATACCATGGTAAATGATGGAATATCTGTGAATTTAAAACCCTATTATTATCAAGTTTTTGAATTTTAATTTCTTAAATTAGTGCTCTAAAATCCCTGGTCAATGAGTGAATATAAAATAATGCCTATTGTTAATGAAGATCCATGGCTAGAGCCTGTATCTAAAGATATTTACGAACGTTATCAAAGATATGTTGATAGAAAAAAGAACATAGAAAATGAGTTCGGAAGTTTAAAAAACTTTGCTTCTGCTTATCAATATATGGGCTTTCATTTTTCTGAAGATAAAGACTATATCATTTATAGAGAATGGGCGCCTGCAGCAAGAGGCTTGTATTTAATGGGCGATTTTAACGATTGGGAATATTTCACACACCCACTAAGCCTAAAAAAGAATGGAATTTGGGAAATTAAAATCAAGAGAAGTGAAAATCAAAAACTCATTCATGGTAGTAAAATAAAAGTAGCAGTTCAAACGGAAAATGGGGTCACAGCTAGAATTCCTGCCTATATGAATCGCTTATTGCAAAATGAGGAGACTAAAGATTTTACTGGACAGTTATGGATGGAAGAAAACTATAAATGGAAGAACAAAGCTGATTTCAATGCTGATGACAGTTTGTTTATCTATGAGACTCATGTGGGGATGGCACAGGAAAAAGCTGATGTTGGAACCTATGCTGAGTTCGAAGAAAACCTACTTCCATATATTAAAGAATGCGGTTATAATACCATTCAAATTATGGCCATTGCTGAGCATCCTTATTATGGCTCATTTGGTTATCATGTGAGTAATTTCTTTGCTCCCTCCTCTCGTTTTGGAACTCCCGAAGAACTCAAATCACTTATAGATACTGCCCATGGAATGGGAGTTCGTGTGATTATGGATATTGTGCATAGTCATACTGTGAAAAATGTTTTCGAAGGCTTGAATGAATTTGATGGTAGTCCAGACCAATATTTCCACGAAGGACCTAGAGGATATCATGATGCTTGGGATTCTAAGCTTTTCAATTATGGGAAAACAGAGGTTTTACAATTCTTACTTTCCAATGTTCAATACTGGATGAAAGAATTCCAATTTGATGGTTTTAGGTTCGATGGCGTAACCAGTATGCTATATCATCATCATGGTCTAGGAGTTGATTTTGGAAATAGAGATGGGTATTTTAGTCAAGGAGTAGAATTTGATGCAGTTACCTATTTGCAATTGGCCAACGACCTTTGTCACAGCATTAATCCAAATGCCATTACCATTGCAGAAGATGTGAGTGGCTTGCCAGGTTTATGCCACCCCATTGAGGATGGAGGCCTTGGCTTCAACTACCGTTTGGCCATGGGAATTCCTGACAATTGGATCAAGCTCCTCAAAGAACAAAGCGATGAAGAATGGAATATGCAACAGCTCTATCACACGATGGTGGATAGAAACTATCATATTAAAACCATTGCCTATGCTGAATCTCATGACCAAGCATTGGTAGGTGACAAAACCATTGCCTTCAGACTGATGGATCAGGAGATGTATTTCCACATGAAAAAAGATGACGCCAATATTATTGTAGATAGAGGTATCAATCTTCATAATGTTATGCGAATGATGACCATCTCATTAGGTGGTGATTCCTATCTCAACTTTATGGGTAATGAATTTGGTCATCCTGAATGGATCGATTTTCCTAGAGAAGGAAATAATTGGAGCTTTCAGTATGCTAGACGTCAATGGTCTTTACTAGAGAATGACAGTCTTAAATACCAATATCTTTCAGAGTTTGATAAGGCGATGATATCTTTTACTAAAGAAAATGATATATTAAAATCCGGAGCTCCACAAGAACTTTGGCTGGACGAGACCAATAATATCATTGCATTTGAACGCAAAAACTTAGTTTTTGTTTTCAACCTCCACCCTATCAACAGTCCTTTTAATTATTCAATTCAGACTCCTCAGATTGGTTCTTATGAATTAGTTTTCAATTCCGATGCTGGTTATTTTGGTGGCTTCGATAGAATCCAAGGAAATCTACCATTCTTATCAAAACATGAGAATGGCATGCCAAAAATGAATATCTATTCTCCAAATAGAAGTGTTCAAGTTTATAGAAGAGTAGTATAATAACAGACTAATCTATATTAGAATTATAGATGATAGGCAAGTTAATGACCACCATTGTACCTTTTGACTTTGACTGTTCATCTTTTAGGTCAATGATATCGTAAGTAATTTTTCGTTCGGTATATTTATTGAGTGTATAAAGACGTTCTTTAAATAGCTTTGTAGAAAGACTTTCAGCACTACGAGATTCTCCCTTATCTAACTTCTTACTTTCTTCTCTGCCAATTCCATTATCAACCACTTTGAAAACAATAGTTTCTTTATCTCTAACAAAACTGATTTTCACAGTACCAGAACCTTCTAAGTGCTGCAAGCCATGCTCAATAGCATTCTCAATAAATGGCTGTGCTAACATAGCAGGAATTAAAGTACCATCAGTATCAATTTTAGGATCTACATTTAAAGACCAATCAAATTTATCGCCAAACCTGAGTTGTTGTAAGTCTAGGTAATATTCCAAAATGTGTATTTCTTTATCAAGATTGATATAGTCAAATCGAGAACTATCTAAAATCATCCGAATTAATTTTGCAAAACTATTTAGATATTTTACAGCTTTTTTAGCATCATTTTTCAAAACATAGCTTTGTATTGCATTCAATGAATTAAAGACAAAATGAGGGTTCATTTGTGATCTCAATACTTTTTGCCTTAAAGAATTTATCTGCTCAACTGCCATCCTCCGTTCTGTAATATCTTGTAGAAATTCCGCAATATAATTGACATCACCATCAGCATCGAAACTGGGATAAATAGAAACTAATGAATTATATGAATCGATATTTTCATCATAAATAACTGCCTTTTTATCTTGAATAGATTTTCTCACTTTCTGAATTCTACCTGCTTTAACTATTTCTGGCAACTGATTAAAATAATTATCTCCTATTAATTCCTCAACCGTTTTACCAAGGCGTTTTGCTGCAGTTTCATTTATGGATTCAATATTTCCTTCGCCATCCAATAATATAATAGACTCGGTAACTGAATTAAACAAAGTTTGTAGAATCATTCGCTGCTTCTTTTCTAATTCAAGTGCTTTAACCCTACTGGATATATCAAGAGCAATTACCAAAATAGATTCTAGTTCATTATTAATGATCATTGGGGAGAAAGAGAGATTTAATACTAAATCACTTTCATTAATTCTATGTTTCACCTGCAACTCGCAATTTTGCAAAGTCATAGTTACTTTCTCCAAACCCTTTTCAATTTCTTTATGATATATATCTAAAAACATATCAGAAAATGGCTTTGACGCCATCTGTTTCTCATGCGATTGAAAAATACTTTCCGCTCTCTTATTTACATAGCGAGTTTTAAAATCCCTATCAAGTATAAAAAATCCAGTTACAGCATTTTCAAATACATTTTTTAATTGCTTTATTTCTTTTTTGTATTCATCAATACTGGCGAAGCTTATTTTTGAGCGAATCTTAAGAATATTAAACCTTCTAGATTTATTGACGAATAAATAACTTAAACCAATAATAATAATCACGAGTAAAAAGGAAATAACTATCAAATAGGTAATCTTACTCTTTCTGCTCTTTATTTCTATTTCAAAGGTTTCCCTTTCAAGTTTAACTTTTAGATTATGTTCTAAGTTTATCCGTGCCACATAAGATGCATTTTGCTCTTTATAAAACTTTTCATTTAATCCAATCAACTGATTTTGAGTATCAATAATAGAATCAGTATTATTAACAATAGTATAATAATCAAGTTTATATTGTAAATAATATCGTTTATTACTCAATGCTTTATTCTGCAATAAATAACTCTTTGACAAAGATAGACACTCATAAGCCTCATCTAATTCATTAATTTTCAAAGCATTCTGAAAAAGATTTAAATACGAAGCTCCAATTAGTTGAGCCACTCCTCCCTTTAGTCGAGATTCTAAAGCCAAACTATTATAAATTCGTGAAGAATCATATTGTTGTAATTTTGAATACTTAAATGCATTGAGTGTAAATATTGTTCCTGCTAAATTATAAAAACAAGATTCATCTAGTTCTTTTTCTATTTCCTTGAAAACAATATTAAATTTTTCATAATTATTATGAGTAACTAAAAATTTTAAATATGATATTGCTCCACGGATTCTCTGAACACTTTTCTCATTTCTCATGATATCCCAAGATTTAGCAAATAGTTCTCCTGCAAAATCAGGGTTTTCGATAGTATTAAGGTGTCCAAATCTTCTAAGCACGGAAGCTAAAGCTACATTATTCCCATAGCTTTCAGCTAGTAATAATGCTTCAAAATAATATTTGCTCGAAAAAAATAAATCACGATAGTTCCTTAGAGTATTCATTAGAGAAACTCTATTATATATAAGACGAATAGTATCTGTATTATTTTCTTCTACTTCTTGTTCTAAAAGAAGTAAATCATATGCTTGGGCAAGTTGATTATCTTGAATGTAACTGACAGCTTTTAACTGTAGTAATAAGCCTTTATTAAATACTATTTTATTTTGAAGAGCCTGATCTAAAATTTTCAAAGACTCATCATGCTTGGAAAAAAACCTAAAATGAGTGCTTTTCTGAATCATTAAATACTCTGTCATCTGAGCATCATTCTTATACTGATTAAGCAAACTATCAATAAGTACTAACCTGTCCTCATTACAATACCAATTATCTTCTAAATTCTTAGCTGCCTTTAACCCATTCGCATTTTTGTAACCCTTATTCAATAATATATTTTCATAGGAGGCAAAAACGAAACCATGTGATTTTAAATTTCCTATAAATAAAAAACAAAATAGAATAATTAGTGATACAATCTTTGCTTTTGAATACAATAATTTCATCAATCTTCTTCTATAGGTAAAAAAACAATAAACTCACTGCCTTCATTAAGAACTGACTTCACCTCAAATTCTCCATTACATGTCTCCACATAATCTTTAACCAGAATCAATCCTAATCCAGTGCCCTTTTCATTATGAGTACCCATCGAAGTGAAGGTTTCTTTACCTTTTATTTTATTCAATTGTTCTTCATTCATTCCAACTCCATTATCAATAATGGAAAGTTTAATTTTATCTACGTCTGGCAGTGCTTGGATGATAATTTTACCTTTTTCATCCGTAAATTTAACGGCATTAGCCAAAAGGTTTCTAACAACAATGGAAAGTAGTACTTTATCTGACCAAACAAAGAAATCTGCAGGAACTGCTTCAACTAGTTCTATTTCTTTACTTACTATAGAACCTCTTTCCATTTCCACAATTCCGGAAATTAGTCGTGATAAATTAATCAACTCCGGACGATAAATGATTTGGCCTTGTTGAGATTTCGCCCAAAACAATAAATTCTCTAAAAGATTATAAGTATTACGTGCTGTGATTTCAGCATCGGATAAAAGCTCAAAATCCTCTTTAGGATCAATTAGACCATCCAAAATAAACCTAAAAACATTTTTTATGTTCCCTATAGAAGTTCTCAAGTCATGAGATATAATAGAAAAAATTTTATCTCTAGATTTATTGGCCTCTTGAAGTTCTGAGTTTATGGTATTTAATTGCCTTTGTTGTTCTTTAGCGTTTAACTGCACATTTATCCGGTGCAAAACCTCAAGCTTGTGAATCGGCTTAACCATGAAATCCACACAGCCCAATTCAAATGCTGTTGATTTATCATTTTGCTCATACAGGGCGCTAATGACAATAACTGGAATTGTTTTCCAGATTTCATGTTTATTAATTTGTTCCTTAAAATCAAAACCACTCATACCCGGCATCATAATATCAAGAAGAAGAATATCCGGCATGTAATTCTCTTTTAAAAGATTTAGGGCTTCATAACCACTCTCAACAAAAATAACTTGAAATTGTTCTCTTTCAAGCATCTTGCCAATAACTTGCAAATTGGTTATTGAATCATCTACAATTAAAACTTTCTTTTTATCCTCCAACATGACGTTAATTTTTATTCTCTAGTAATCAAACGCATAAAGTGCCAATAGAATATTTTTTCTTCTACCAAACAGTTTTATATTCGTCAACCCATTTCAAACCCATCATACAGCACTAGCAACCAACAACATGACAGACTTAAGCATTTAATTCAAGTAAATGATTGGCAATAAATTTGATTTTAAATAAGCAGATGTAAAAGTAGAGCTTTTAAATTTGATTCGCAACATTTTGTAATTCTTTAATAGCCAACCATGCCATAAGGGCCATACCCGTTTTTAGTGCATCTGAGTCAATATCAAATGTTGGTGTGTGAAGTTTAGATTGAATACCTAGCTTTTCATTTTTTGTTCCAAAACGGTAAAAACACCCTGGTATTTCTTGTGAATAAAAACCAAAATCTTCACCAGTCATTCGCATATCTAAATCCACAACTAAGTCTTCACCCAAAAGCTCAATAGCATTCTGTTTTGCTCTTAATGTTAGTTCCTCATTATTATCTACAAATGGATAACCATGACTTATTTCAACCTCGCAACCTCCACCCATACTTTTTGCTATTCCTGAGGCAATTTGCTTGATTTCTTGATGCATCTCTTGCCTCCATGCCTCATTAAAAGTACGCATGGTTCCTTCTATACGAACATGACTTGGAATTACATTAGTCTGTCCGTTTGCTATAAACTTACCAAAGGATAAAACTGTGGGCATAGTCGGGTTGGCTCGTCTACTGCTTATCTGTTGTAATGCCACAATGATATGCGATGCAATCAATACAGTATCAATAATTTGATGTGGCATTCCTCCGTGTCCTCCTTTAGCTCGTACATCTAAATATATCTCATCGGTACTTGCCATATACTTCCCTGGTCTGAAACCCACTTTTCCAACTTCTAAATCTGGATAAACATGTTGTCCGAAGATACTTTCTGGTGCTGGATTTTCAAGAATTCCTTCTTTAATCATAACACTAGCACCACCGGGATTTTTCTCCTCCGAAGGCTGAAAAATAAATTTAACAGTGCCTTCAAATTGATCTCTTATTTGATTTAAAATACTCAATGTTCCCATTAATGATGCCATATGAGCATCATGACCACAGGCATGCATCATTCCCGCATTTAATGACTTATAAGGAATTTCGTTTTCCTCCTTAATTTCCAAAGCATCCATGTCAGCTCTAAGTGCAATGACCTTCTTCTGAGGATTCTTGCCTTCTATGATTCCAACTATCCCCGTTTTAGCAATACCATATTCATATTTAATGCCTTGCTCCTTTAAAAATGCACAGATATAATTAGCTGTTTTAAACTCCTCAAAAGCAGTTTCAGGATGTTGGTGAAGCCAATTTCTGTGTCCATTAATGGTTTCAAAAAGTTCTTCAGACAAACTCAGTATTCTCTCTTTAAGTAGCATGCTTGCAATTTTTTTCAAAGATATAAATTGTATGGCAATTTAAAGATATTTTTCGTGGTACTTCGATTCACAATCCATACTGAATATTATAGTACTTTTGCATATATGAAATTCGGATCTATTATTTTATCAGGGGGAAAAAGCAGTCGGTTTGGTACTGATAAGGGACTTTTTGTTTTCAGGAAGAAACAAATGATAGAATATGCCCTAGAAATGGCGCAAATATTTTCCACGAAAATTTTAATATCTGCCAATCAAAAAGATTATCTTCGTTTTGGATATCCAGTTATCCATGATATTTATCCAGAACTAGGGCCTATGGGCGGATTATATTCTTCATTAATGGAATCAAATCTAGCATTAAATTTAATACTGCCCTGTGACAGCCCATTTATTTCCGAAGAATTAATTCAAAAGCTCATTGATACTTATAATGGTGAGGAAATCCTATTATTTGAAACAGCTGACGGAAAAATACATCCACTCATTGGTTTTTATCATAAAAGCATTCTGGAAAGCATGCAAGAGCATATCAAAAGCAAGAAGGTAAAACTTATTAGTTTTATCAGAAGCAGATCACATAATATCATCAAACTTTCTCATGAAGATGCTTTACAAACATGTTTTAGAAATTTTAATTCTCAAAAAGATTTACCAAACGACTGGTAATTACTCAACTATTTTACTCCTGTTGATTCTCGTAAAACTAAACTAGCCGAGATGGTTTTGGTTATGGCACGCTTTATCCCATCCATATTGTCTAATAAGAGTTTAGCAGCCTCCTCTCCCATTTGCACACCTTGTTGATCCACTGTACTCAAACTTGGCGAATAAATAGCGGAACTCGTTTCATTAGTAAAGCCCATTACTTTAATATCTTCAGGAATTCTCTTGCCTTTTTTCACCAATTGCTTCATCGTTCCAATTGCTGTTAAATCGTTAACCGCAAAAATCCCATCCAAATCAGGAAACAAATAGAGTATATCCTCTGCAGATTTCAAAGCACATTCATAGGTATCACATTCTACAATAAAGGCATCATTCACCTCTAATCCATTCTTTTTCAATGCATCAATATACCCTTGCTTTCTCTTTTTTCCAATATCCATACTTGAGGAGGCTGCAAAATGAATAATCTTCTTACATCCACAATCTATCATATGTTGAACGGCATCAAAAGCACCTTGATAATCATCAAATAAAACTTTATTATAATCGCCTTCAGGAACTCTATCAAAATACACAATGGGGACGCCCAGTTGTGAGAGTTTATTAAAGTGAGCAAAATCTTTGGTTTCCTTACTCATAGAAACCACTAAACCATCCAATCTATAGGACATAAAAGACTGAATCAATTGCAATTCTCTTTCTAATAATTCATCACTATGATAAATCATAACTTGATAGCCTTGATCATAGGCTACATTCTCAACACCCTCAATCACAGAAGAGAAAAAATGATGTACCAACTGAGGTACCATAATCCCAATAATTTTACTTCTTCTATTCTTTAAACTCAATGCAATTTCATTAGGCCGATAATTGAGTTCACGAGCCATATCTTGCACCGATTTTTTAGTAGCTTTACTAATATCCGGATGATCTTTTAAAGCTCTACTCACCGTGGAAACGGAGACATTAAGAATTCTAGCTATATCTTTTATGGTGATTGGGTGTCTACTCATGTGATTATTCTTAGTTTTATGGTATAAAATTACACATTTTTTTTCAACTGCAAACGTTTGTGAAAACGATTGCGTTAGCTATATTTTATTATAATATTGATTTCCTGTTATTCATGTTAATTTTTCTTAAATTAGTGCTTTGAATTTTTAATCAAAACTATGTTATTTTAATAACACATCAAACAAATCAAATATGTTACAAATTTATCAAAAACTACGGTCCTTATGCCTTTTAATTTTAGCATTTGGATTTTCAGTTATGGTTTATGGTCAGAAAACGACTGTGGACGGGACAATAATTGATGAATCAGACGGTATTACCTTAATTGGTGTAACTGTTCTTGAAAAAGGTACTATGAATGGTACCATTACCGATATCGACGGAAGGTATTCTATTTCCGTTAATGAAGGTGCTACATTAATTTTCACTTACATTGGTTATGAGGAACAAGAGATTCTAGTATCTGGTACTCGAATTAATGTCAGCATGAACTACAAATCAGAGATTTTAAATGAAATTGTAGTTATTGGTTATGGTGAAGTAAAAAAAGGGGATGCAACAGGAGCTGTGGCCACTATTGGTGAAAAAGACTTTAACCAAGGTGTTATCACTTCTCCGCAAGAACTACTTACAGGTAAAATTGCTGGTGTTCAAGTTACTACTGATGGTGCACCTGGTGGTGGTAGCACTATAAGAATTAGAGGAAGTGCTAGTATGAGTGCAAACAATGATCCACTTGTGGTCATCGATGGTATTCCAGTGGATAATGATGGAATTTCTGGATTAGGTAATCCCTTAAGTACTATTAACCCTGATGATATTGCATCTATGACGGTACTAAAAGATGCGAGTGCTACTGCTATTTATGGTTCTAGAGCTTCAAATGGTGTTATTCAGGTGACTACCAAAAGAGGTACAAAGGGAGCTCCTTTTGTATTGACTTATAATGGAAAAGCTACGGTAAATACTATTCCTGCCTATATAGAGTCTCTTGATGCAAATCAATTCAGAAGCCAAATCAAAAGCTATTTTGGAGAGGAATCCACTCAAGCGGCCTTATTAGGAACTGCAAATACCGATTGGCAAAAAGAAATCATGAGTAATTCTTTTAGCCAAGACCACACCGTTAGCGTAAAGGGAAGTACAGAAAACATACCTTATTATGTATCTCTAGGATATATGGACCAAAATGGTATTGTAAATACTTCTAATTACAAAAGAACTACTGCAGCCGTTTCATTAAGCCCTACACTCTTTGATGATTACTTAAAACTAAATTTCAATATAAAAACTATGTTTACAGAAACCCGATTTGCCGATAATGGTGCTATAGGTAATGCTGTAACATTTGACCCTACTCAACCTGTTCGAGACGAAGGAAACGCCTATGGTGGGTATTGGGAATGGTTGCAAGATAATGGGAATCCAATAACTATTGCTCCTGCTAACCCAGTTGGAATGCTAGAACAAAGAGAAGATCGTTCAGAAGTCAGCCGATATTTAGGAAACTTTATGGCTGATTATAAATTCCATTTCTTACCCGAACTTCGTGCCAACCTGAATATGGCTTTCGATGTTAGTGGTTCAAGAGGCAGAATAGATGTTCCGATGAATGCAAGAAGTTCTTGGGACATTGATGGAGATGGTAACCTCATTGGTGGTACCATGAATCACTATTCTCAAGCCAAAAGAAACAATACTTTAGATTTTTACTTAAATTATACTAAAACTATTGAGTCCATTAAATCAAAATTTGATGTGACAGCTGGTTATTCTTGGCAGCATTTTTATCGTAACGACTATAGATATAACAGTAATATCTCTCAAACTGATATTGTAGATGGTCCAATTAGACCAACTGAAAGTTATTTAATATCTTTCTTTGGTAGATTAAACTATACTCTTAACGAGAAATATCTTTTAACTGCTACAGTTAGAAATGATAATTCTTCCAGATTCTCTAAGGATACTAGAGCTGGTATATTTCCTTCCGTTGCTTTAGCTTGGAAAATTAATGAAGAATCATTCCTGAAAGATGTGAATGCCATATCTCAATTGAAATTACGAGGAGGTTGGGGTGTCACAGGTCAACAAGATATTGGAACATCTAATTATCCTTACCTTCCGTTATATATGTGGAGTGAAATGACAGCTATGTATCAATTCGGAAATCAATTTGTATATACCTTACGTCCTAGTGGTTATGACCCAGATATTAAATGGGAAGAAACAACAACGCTTAATGTTGGTTTAGATTTTGGTTTTGCTAGAGATAGAATATTTGGTTCCTTAGAATATTATGAGAAAACCACAGATGATATGATTAATTTCATTCCTGTACCTGCTGGATCAAACTTGTCTAACTATATCTTAACCAATATTGGTTCTATGGAAAACAAAGGTTATGAAGTTACTTTAACGGGACGAATTATTTCTACTCAAAACACTTATTGGGAATTAGGTGTAAACATGAATTATAATGAAAACAAAATCACCAAATTAACACTAAATGATGATCCAGATTATATTGGCGTTCCAACCGGAGGAATCAGTGGTGGTGTAGGAAATAATATTCAAATTCATACTGTTGGTTACCCAATGAATTCATTCTATGTTTATGAACAAGTTTATGATGAAGCAGGTAAACCCATACAAGGCCTTTATGTAGACAGAAATGGTGATGGTACTATTACTGATGATGATAAATATAGAGTTCATAAACCTACAGCAGATTATTCATTTGGTATCAACTCTAGATTTACTTACAAACAATTAGAATTGAGCTTTGCAGGTCATGGTAACATTGGAAATTATGTCTATAATAATGTTCGTTCTTCTACTGGAGCTGTTGGTCAAATGTATAACAACACTCAGTATTTAATAAATGTAACACAAGACGCTCTTGAAACTAACTTTAGTAATTATGAATATTTCTCAGATTACTATCTAGAAGATGCTTCTTTCTTTAGAATGGATTATATTAGATTGGGATATACATTTAGCAAACTTTTTAGTGAAAAATCAGACCTTAATGTATCTTTCACAGTGCAAAATGCATTTGTTCTTACAAAATATTCTGGTCTTGATCCTGAAGTATTTGGTGGCGTTGATAATAATGTTTATCCACGCTCTAGAAACTTCGTACTAGGCTTAAAATTAAATATCTAATCCAAAGAAAATAAAATCATGAAAAAATATTATATCATATTATTAGTATTGGCTCTTGGTCTTTCTTCATGCATGAAAGATTTAGACACCACCCCTTTGGATGAGACTGTGATCACATCCGCCTCTGTATATGAAAACCCTGCTAATTACTATAATGTACTGGCCAAACTATATGCTGGCCTTTCTGTTAGTGGACAAGAAGGTCCTGCCGGACAACCCGATATAGCAGGTATCGACGAAGGGTTTTCAACCTATTTAAGACAATATTGGAAAGCTCAAGAGTTAACAACAGATGAAGCTGTTATTGCTTGGAACGATGGTAACTTAAGAGATTATCATGACATGGATTGGACAGCTTCAAATGAATTTGTTACTGCCATGTATAATCGTATTTTCTATCAAATTTCTTTATGTAATGAGTTCATTAGAGAATCTACTGATGATAAATTATCTGAAAGAAATATCACAGGAGATGACAAAACCAATATTATTGCCTATAGACAAGAAGCTCGTTACTTAAGAGCCTTAAGTTATTATCATGCGCTTGATATGTATGGAAGCACTCCTTTTGTAACTGAGAACGATGCTGTTGGAGCATTCCAACCTACACAAATAGATAGAACTGCTTTATTTGCTTATGTTGAAGGTGAATTAAAGTCAATTGAAAGTCAATTACCCGATCCTAAAACAAATGAATATGGAAGAGCTGACAAAGCTGCTGCTTGGGCGCTTTTAGCCAAATTGTATTTAAATGCAAATGTTTATATCAACTCTGAAATGAATACTGAAGCTATTGAGTATTGTAGTAAAATTATTGATGGTGGTTATTCACTAGAAGACAATTATTTCAATAATTTCAATGCTGACAATCATTTAAGCTCTGAGGTTATTTTCCCAGTTACATTTGATGGAATAAGTACTCGTACATGGGGAGGTATGACCTTTATCATTCATGCTGCAGTTGGTGGAACTATGGATCCTGCTGCTTTTGGTATCGATGGTGGATGGGGAGGAACTCGTACAACAAGTGCTTTCGTTAAGAAATTCTACCCAGAGATTACCGAGGAGACATTAAAGCTATCACCTACTCCACAGTTAAACGACTATCCATTATTATATGTACCCGGTTCACACCAAGGTTGGGACCCAAGTAATACTGAAACTGTATTGGCTTCAGTACTTGATGATGGAACTTATGAAGGATACTTAAATTTCCCTGATGCAGGCACAGAATTTAAATTTACAACTAATCCTGACTGGTCATACGATTGGGGTGATGATGATGCTGATGGAACTTTAGACAGAAGCGGTGCAAATATTGTTGCTTCCGATGCAGGATACTATAAAATCAATGTAGATACAATTGCTAAAACATATACCTTATTAAATACGTATTGGGGACTTATTGGTTCTGCTACTGCTGGTGGATGGGATACCGACCAAGATATGGTTTATAATAGCGAAACTTCTATGTGGGAACTAACTACAGACCTTGCAGAAGGTGAAATTAAATTCCGTGCTAATGATGCTTGGGACCTAAACTATGGTGATACTGGTGCTGACGGCATCCTAACTGAGGGAGGAGACAATATAGCTATTGCAGCTCCTGGAACCTATAAAATCAGCCTCAAACTTGGAGCTCCAGATTATACTTATTTAGTTGAATTATTCTCTGCTCCTTCTTACGATTCTCGTGCAGCTTTTCATGCTGATGGTCAAACATTAATGATTGACAATATCTTTGAATTTACTGAAGGTTATGCCATCACCAAGTTTAGAAATATCAATAGAGATGGAAGTATTGGTTCTGATTTAACCTATCCAGATAATGACTATGCTGTCTTCAGATTGGCTGATTTCTACTTGATGTATGCTGAAGCTGTTATTAGAGGTGGTAATGGTGACCTAGGAAAAGCCGTAGAATATGTAAACAGAGTTCGCTCCAGAGCTTTTGGTGAGGATTCTCAAAACATTACAGCTGCAGATTTAACTCTTGATTTCTTATTAGATGAAAGGGCTAGAGAATTGTATTGGGAAGGTCACAGAAGAACCGACCTCATTCGCTTCGGTAAATTCACTAGTGGTAATTATCTTTGGGATTGGAAAGGAAATGTAGCTACAGGTACTGCTGTTGATGAAAAATATAATCTATTTCCTATTCCATCAACAGATATAGGTGCTAACCCTAATCTTACACAAAACAGTGGATACTAATTTTTTAAAAACGAAGACAATGAAAAAAATAACAATATTATACCTTGGATTGTTCAGTTTACTCCTGATGTATTCTTGTGAAAAGGAAGAAAAAGAACCTATCTTAAATACAGAGCAAATAGCCGCTCCAGTATTTACAAGCCCCAGCAGCGGAACTGCTCATGTACTATTGGAAGCTAATGCTTCTGAAATGTTTGATGCCTTTCAATGGAAAGCTACTGGATACAACCTCAATAATTTAGCAAATACTGTTTATACTGTGGAAATGGATGAAGCATCAAATAATTTTGAATCTCCTATATTCTTAGAAAACACCCAAGAATTGGAAATCAACTATACAGTTGCACAAATGAATACTTTGCTTCTCACCAATAATTTCCCTGCTGATGAAGCTGCTAATTTAAACTTCCGTGTGAAGTCTAATATCACTTCAAACAACACTAGCGAATCTGCTGTTTCTGAAACCATTACTCTTAGTATTACTCCTTATTCTTCTGAAATTAAAATTAAGTCTATCTATATGTTAGGTGATGGTACAGACCCCGGATGGTCAAATACAGACGCTCTTCCAGCCAGTCATATTGCTGATGGTAAATTTGGCATTATAGCAAATCTAGGAGGTGAAGGGTTATTCTTCAAATTCATCTCTGTTCTTGGTCAATGGGCTCCTCAATGGGGAACTGATGATGCCGGAACTGGTGAGAATGGAAACTTAGTTTACCGTCCAACAGAAGATGTAGCAGATCCTGTGGCTATGCCATGTCCAACAGATGCTGGATTATATAGAATTGTTGTGGATACTGCAAATCTTACATATGAGGTTTATGCTGCATCTTCAACTCTATATTTATTAGGCGATGGTTCACCTGCTGGTTGGGACAATACTGCTGCTACCGAAATGACAAATGATGGAGCTGGTAAATTCTCGCTTACAGCTGATTTAACTGCCAATAGCATCAAATTTGTTGAAGTACTTGGTCAATGGGCGCCACAATGGGGAACTGTAGACGGAGCTTCTGGTTATGGTGGAAGTTTAGCTTTCAGACCAACTGAAGCAGATCCCGACCCAGTGAATATTCCTGTTCCTGCTGATGGAACCTACCTTATTGAAGTAGATTTAGCTGCTCAAACTTATAATTTAACACCTCAGTAAAAAGGTGATCAAATCATTGCTGCTTATGTTTTAGTTTGCTAATTCATAAGCAGCTTTTTTATATTAAATAATCTCAATAATGAAGAAATATATAATCTTAATTCTAGCCATTATATTTTCAATAAATAGTTTTGCCCAAGAAGAGTTGGTTGAAAGAATGGAACCTCCTTTTTGGTGGAAAAACATGAATAATCCTGAATTACAAATCATGTTTTATGGAGAGAATATTGCTGAACATAAAATTGAAATCGAGAATAAACAGATTCAGCTCTTAAGAACTGAGCTCACCAACAACTCCAATTACTTGTTTATCTATATTGCTATCGATGAAAAGTTTTCGGAGGATGCCTTTAAAATAAATTTTCTCAAGAATAATAAAATAGCCTCCTCTATACAATATGAATTAAAAGACAGACGAGAAAAATCAGCTCAGCGAGAAGGTTTCAACAGCTCCGATGTGATGTATCTCATTACTCCAGATCGTTTTGCCAATGGAAATCCTTATAATGATCACTTTGATGAATTAGGAGATGAGCTCAATAGGAAAGATAACCAAGCAAGGCATGGAGGAGATTTACAAGGTGTCATCGATCATTTAGACTATATTCAAGAAATGGGATTCACTGCCATTTGGCTGAATCCAATACTCATTAACCATATGCCTCGTACTTCTTATCATGGTTATGCCACAACCGATTATTATAAAATAGATCCTCGCTATGGTACAATTGATGATTATATCCTCCTCTCCAAAGAAGCAGATAAAAGAGGGATTAAACTCATCATGGATCAAATCATGAACCACTGTGGAAGCGAACATTGGTGGATGAAGGATATGCCTGACCAAGACTGGATCAATGATAAAGATATTTATCAAATCACCAATCACCGCAGAACAGTTATAAATGATCCTTATGTGGCACCTTCAGACAAAGCGAAATTCGAAAAAGGCTGGTTTGTTAGTGAAATGCCAGACTTAAATGGCGATCATCCCCTACTACGCGATAATTTGATACAAAATAGCATTTGGTGGGTTGAAGTAGCCGACCTCGGAGGAATCCGTCACGATACCCATCCTTATCCAGGAGCAGAATTCATGTCAGCCTATACCTGTGCCATCATGGATGAATACCCAAACTTTAATATAGTGGGTGAAGAATGGAGCCTAAACCCCTCTATTATCGCCAAATGGCAAAGAGGAAATGAACAAACCAAAAACCTAAACTCATGCCTTCCATCATTAATGGACTTCCCTTTACAGGCTACACTAGTAGAGTCCCTAAAACAAGAGGAAGCATGGAATACTGGTTTAAATAACCTATACGAACTCATTGCCTGTGACTATGTTTACCCAAATGCCAATAACTTGGTTATCTTTCCCGACAACCACGATATGGACAGATATTATACGCAGTTGAATGAAGATTTTGAGCTCTATAAAATGGGATTAACTTACTTTGCCACCACAAGAGGAATACCTCAAATATACTATGGAACTGAAATTCTGATGTCAAATCCACTTTCCCACGATCATGGTGAAATCAGAACAGATTTTCCTGGTGGATGGCCAAATGATAAAGTGAATGCATTTACTGGAGAAAACTTAAGTCCAAAAGCTTTAGAAGCACAAGAATTCCTCAAAACTTTATTGAATTTTAGAAAGAACTGTAGCACCATCCATCAAGGGAAATTAATGCATTATGCCCCTGACAGTGGATTATATGTATTCTTTAGATATGATGAAAATCAGAAAATCATGGTGATCATCAATAAAGGAAATAGAAGTAGAAAGTTGAATTCTTCTAGCTTTCCTGAAATGGAAATAGCTAATATTGAAGGGACTGATATTTTTTCAAAAGAAACCATTATTATCGATGATTTTGAGATTCCCGCAAAAGAATCTACCATCATCCAGTTCAAATAAGTAAATTACTTACAAAATATTTAAAGGCCATATTAATAAATATGGCCTTTTTTAATATTTGTCAACATCAAACGTTTTCGCAAACGATTGCGGACTTTATTGACTCTTCTATATAGCAAAACCACTGTAAATCACTAAAAATTTACTACTTTAGCGGGGTTATTAATCAAAAATTAACACTAAAAACATAGTATGATGTTACAAAAACTGGGGAAATGGCCTATACTTTTTCTATTCTTGATGATAGGAATGGTATCGCTATCTAACGCACAGCAAATCACCGTGACTGGTACCATTACCGATTCGGAAGATGGAACTACATTAATAGGTGTCTCTGTAATTCAAAAAGGTACCACACAAGGTACTACTACAGATTTCGATGGAAATTATTCCATTACTGTTGAACAAGGTTCTACGCTCGTTTATTCTTACATTGGCTATAACGAACAAGAAGTTGTAGCTGCACAATCAACCATTGATATCATCCTTGCTCCAAAATCTGAGTTATTAGATGAAGTCATTATTATTGGTTATGGTACACAAAAGAAAACAGACAAAACTGGAGCTGTTTCACATGTTACTGCTGAGGAGTTAAATCAAGGTGCACTTTCTGATCCGATTCAAGGATTACAAGGAAAAGCAGCCGGAGTTTCCATTACTAAAAAAGGTGGTGACCCGAATGGTGGATTTTCTATAAGAATCCGTGGTTCATCAGGATTTACAGCTTCATCAAGTCCACTTTATGTGATTGATGGTGTTCCTGGTGGTGATCCTACAAGTATCGCATCTGAAGATATTGAAAGTTATAATATTCTTAAAGATGCTGCTTCTACTGCTATTTATGGTTCACAAGGTGCAAATGGAGTAATTATCATAACTACAAAAAAAGGTGGTAAAAAGAATGGAATTTTAGTTTCAGAGGTTAATTTCAGCACTAAATATTCTATTAGTAGTGTTGCTAAAACCGAACAGGTTTTGGATGCTAGTCAGATTAGAGCTTATGCCAGTGAAAATAATATTGACTTTATTGATGGTGGAGCCAACACTGACTGGCAAGATGAATTGTACAGAACAGGAAATAATACTGAAAACAATTTGAGTTTTGCAGGTGGAAGTGAAAACAGTTATTACCGTGCCTCTATTAATCATAACAACTGGACTGGTGTTATGAATGGTACTGAGAAAGAAAGAACTACTGCAAAAATGAATATTACTCACAAGGGAGTTGAAGATCGTTTAACATTAAATGCCAACTTAATAACTTCTTTTGAGAACAATGATTATGAGAACTTAAATGGTTTCGGAAAAGACGCTGTTATTTATCAATCTTTAACTAGGAACCCTACAGATCCTGTTTATAATTCTAGTGGCGGTTATGATATGACTCAGAGAGCATTTAATTATGAAAATCCAATTTCTGTAATCAATAATATCACTAATATTCGCGATGCAAAAAGCTATTTAGGAAGTTTAAAAGGAGACTTTGAGTTTTTTGAAGGTCTAACTGGAACTGCTACACTTAGTTACAAAAGAACAGATCAAGAATATACGTATTTCCGCCCTAAGGGTGTATATGCCTCAGCAGATGATGGATACGGAAGCAGAAGCTATCACACGCAAGATAACAAACAATTAGAAGCTTATTTAACTTATATAAAGAGTATTAATGAAGTTCATAATATTAATTTTATGGCTGGATATTCTTGGAGTGAAAAAACCTCTAAAGGATTTAATGCCCAAGCTAGAGACCCTCAGTCTCCCTATATTGGAGCTAATAACCTAGGAACATTTACCGATGTTGTTTGGGGCGATGTTGGGTCTTATAGAAATCCTGATGATATTCTAATCGGTTTCTTCGGACGAGCTCAATACAATTATAAAGGAAAGTATTATTTAACTGGTAGTTTAAGAAGAGATGGTTCATCCAAATTTGGTAAAAATAACAAATGGGGTTGGTTCCCAACAGCTTCTGCCTCTTGGAACATGCAAGAAGAAGATTTTTTAGAAAATGTCACTTGGCTAGATCAGCTAAAACTTAGAGCAAGTTATGGAGTTTCTGGGAATCAAGATTTCAGTCCAGGAAGCAGTCAAGTATCATACATATCTAGTGGACTTGCTACTAACCCTGAAAATGGCAATCAAGTAATTACCTTTGTAGCTGCTCGTAATGATAATCCAGATTTAAAGTGGGAACGAACAGCTGAAACTAACTTAGGTATTGATTTTGCGATATTCAACAGTAAAATTAATGGTAGTCTAGAAGTTTATTATAAAAACACTACAGATCTTTTATACCCTAGATCTACTTCCTCAGAAGGATCAAATTTAGCTGCTGTTACTTTTGACAATGCTGGTAATATTGAAAATAGAGGTATTGAATTGTATTTACAAGCACATGTTATTAATAAATCGAATTTCTCTTACAAAACATCTTTAACAATGGCTCATAATAAATCTAAATGGATTGAATTAGTGAGTGAAGGTGGAACTGGTGATGATGGTTTTCAAAATGGAGGTTACGTTTCAGGACGTGGTGCTATAGGTGATGGTTTTTATTTAATTAGAAACCAACAGGGACATGAAGTTAGTGAGTTTTATTTGCCAGAAATTGCAACTATTCAAAATGGACAGTTTATTTTCAGGTCTAAAACAGGAGGATATACTGACCAAATGGCAAATGCAGAAAGAAAATTTGTTGGCTCTCCAAACCCAGATATTGAGTTGGGTTGGGCTAACTATATGACTTTCTTTAAAAATTGGACCTTAGACTTTTCATTTAGATCAATGATTGGTCATCAGAAATATAATGCAACACAAATGTTTATGGATGCACCTTTTGATTTACCTGAATTAAATGCTGTAGAAGAAGCATTAGATTGGGCTGAACAAGGTCGTGTAACAACTGCAGTTATAGCCACTGAATATCTAGAGGATGCTTCATTTGTTAAATTAGATTATATTTCTCTAGGATATAATTTCAACACTCAAAATATAAAATGGATTAGTAATTTAAAACTATTTGCTGTTGTAAATAATGTATTCACATTATCAAAATACAGTGGTGCTGACCCAGAAATATATTATAATGGGCTTACCTATGGTTGGGATCAATATAATGTCTATCCTAATACCAGAACAATAACTTTTGGTTTAACAGCAACATTTTAAGGAGGAATAAAAAATGAAAAATATAAAAATTATATCATCTTTATTCGTAATTCTATTGTTTTTGTCATCTTCATGTACGAAACTCGACGAAAAATATTACGATCAAATACCAGCAGAATTATATCCTGAGAACAGCGACCAGGTTGCTACATTAAGTGTTAACGCTTATAAACAACTACAAAATATGGCTGATGATAATGGTTGGTGGTTTTTGGCTCAAGAAATTACATCAGATGAACTTTGTGGACCTACTAGAGGTGCTGACTGGTTTGATGGTGGAAAATGGGCCGATATGCACACGCATCGTTGGACAAATGATATCGAAGGTGTAAATAGAATGTGGAGCCTCTTTTGGGGTGGAGTTACAGTTTGTAACCAAACAATTGGGCAATTAGAAAGCATTGGTGACAGTGATGATATCAAAGCTAAAATTGCAGAATTAGAAGTTTTAAGAGCTTTCTTCTATTATTTATTAATCGATAATTATGGTGATGTTCCTTATGTAACTTCAGTTCAAGCTGAAAGTTTCTTACCAGAAAAAATTGAACGTGAGGCTATTTATGACAGTTTAGTTTCGACTGTTGAACAAAACTTAAAGTATTTAAATCAAGGTAATTTAAAATATATGGCTACTAAAAATATGGCTTTTGCCTTATTAACGAAGCTTTATATTAATGCTGAAGTATATACTGGAACTGCACAATGGTCAAAAGCTAACCAATATTGTGATAGTGTAATGTCAGGTCCTTATAGTCTTGCAAATGATGTAAAGTCGCCATTTGTAACTGATAATGATGCTTCTCCAGAAATTATTTTCTCTATTCCTTATGACGAAAACAACTTCGAAGGTTTTAGACTGCATATGAGAACACTACATTATCAACATAACCTTACTTATGATATGCCTGTAGGACCATGGAATGGTTTTGCTGTTGTACCTACTCATTTTGATACCTATGAAGATATTGATTTAAGAAAAGAAGCTCATTTTATTTGGGGTCCGCAATATGCTAGTACTGGTGAAGAAATCATAGAAAGTGTATTAGGAGAGCCTCTAGTTATCGATCCATATTTGCCAGCATTGTCAATGACAGATGATTTTTCTCCAGAACAAATTAGAACAACTGGTGCAAGAATTGGTAAATATGAAATAAAAAAAGGTGCCAAAGAAAATTTATCCAACGATTTTCCGTTATTCCGTTTGTCAGACTTTTACTTAATGAAAGCTGAATGTGAAATTAGACTAGGAAATAGTGGTGACGAATGGGTGAACCCAATAAGAACAAGAGCAAATGTTTCTCCTTATAGTGGATGTACATTAGATCAACTTCTTGAAGAACGAGGTCGCGAAATGTTTGTGGAAGGTCATAGACGTCAAGATTTAATCCGTTTTGGTAAATGGGGAAACTCTTGGTGGGAAAAAGAAGCTCAGACTGCTGAGAAAGAAATCTTCCCTATTCCACAATGGGCTATCGATGGTAACCCCAATTTAGGAAATTAACTATCTTTGTCATTACAAAAACAAAATATAATTTATTAACTGATTAAATAATTATCAAAAATTAGACTTATGAAAAAGAATAATCTTTTCAAATTAACCCATATCGCATGGGTAATGTTAATGTCATTCGCATTAATTAGTACATCCTGTACCAAAGATGATGACGATGATACAAATGATACTCCTCCAGTAATCGTATTGGATGGAACTTATGTTAAAGGTGCTGGAACAGCCTTAGTTGATTTCGATACTAAAGGTAAAATGGCTATCACTCGTAACGAAGTTTTACAAGAAGATAGAGCAGAATTAATGGATCTTTATGTTGCTATTAAAGGTGGTACTGAAGGATTCAATATTATTACTGTTGATGGTGCTACTCAGACTATTTATGGTCCTGGTGCTGATTTCGGAATGGTTGCTGAAGCAGACCTTGATGGTGATGAGCCTACTTTAGGTTTATATCGTGGTTCTTTAGTTGAATCAACTACACCTTTCACAGTATCTGAAGATGGTTTATACCATATTGCTTATGACTCAGAATTGGGAGTTGTAACTGTAGCTAAAGTGGTTTGGGGTGTTATTGGTGCTGCTACTCCTGGTGGATGGGGTGGAAGTACTCAATTAGATGCTACTTTCGATCTTAATACTATGACTTTCTCAGGTACTGACATCGTCATGACTAAAGCTGATTTCAAATTCCGTTATTCTAATGGTTGGAAAGTTATCTTAAGCCCCGATTTTGATCTTGGTGATGGAAATGCTGGTATCAAAGTTAACTCTAACTATGGTGGTGCTGTTAATGCATTAGTTCCTGGTGGAGATAATATTGTTAATGATACTCCTGGTAAATATACAATCACAGTAACTTGGTCTCTAACTGGTGGTACTGTAGCTACTATGGTTAAAACTGGTGACTTGGAAACTATTGACTATTCTGCTACTGAACTAGGTTTAGTTGGTGACGGTCTTGTAGTTGGTGGAGAGCAACATAACTGGGATGTTACTATTCTTACTTCTGTTCCTGCTGTAGATGAAACAAATTACACATGGACTTATGAAGGTGTTGAAGTAACTACTGCTGGTTCTTTCAAAATTAGAGAAGGTCAAGACTGGAATGGTAAATCAATCGGTTTCCCAGATGTAACAATGGCTGGTACTGCTGCTGCTGATTTCGAAGGTAATGGTGATGGAAACTTTGTTCCTCTTGCTGATGGAACATATGATTTCGTATTAGAAATTGATGCTATAACTGAACTTTATACACTTACAGTTAAATCTGCAGGTACTACTGATCCAGAACTTTATATGTTAGGTGATGGTTGTGCTGCAGGTTGGGATAATACTGTTGCTATTCCATTTAATGGAACAGGTGGAGTATACACTCTCACTGCTGATTTAATTGCTGGTGGTGAAGGTATCAAGTTTATTTCAGTTCTTGGTCAATGGCAACCACAATATGGTATGGGAGCTAATGCTGGTGAACTTGCTGTTAATGATGGTACTGGTACAGATCCTGCTGCAATCCCTGTTGAAGCAGATGGTACTTATGTTATCACTGTTAATACAAATGACATGACCTATTCTGTAGTTTCTGATGCTCCTGTAGCTATGTTATATGTTCCTGGTGCTCATCAAGGATGGGATCCTGCAACAGCACCTACAATAACTGATGATAATGCTGATGGTATTTTCGTAGGTATAGTTGATATTACTGGTGATGAACTTATTTTCAAGTTTACCTCTGAAGGTTCTTGGGATGGCACAAATTATGGAGCTGGTGATACAGATGGTACTTTATCTATCGATCCTAGTGCTGGAAACTTAGAAGTTCCTGCTGCTGGTTCTTATGAATTTACAGTTGATATTAATGCGCTTACTTGGTCGTATATCGCTCAATAAGCTTTAATAAGATTTCTCATAAAGGCTGCCTTATTCAGGTAGCCTTTTTTTTATGCCATTAATTGATATCCCTCTTCAATATTCTTAACTTTGTTAGGCTTGATGGATGAGAACTCAAAAACACGCCAAACAAGTAACATTTTCAATAGCTCTGCGTAGAAACAGCTAATGATGAGTGAAACTGAAATTAAAATCAAATGATCATGAAACAAATTATTATAATCGTATTTGTAATTTTTGGATTAAATTCTTATAGTCAACAACTTAGTCCAGAAGTTATTGCATCAGCAGGTGATCATTTTGAAAATGGGAATGTGTCTTTAAGTTGGACTCTTGGGGAACCTGTCATTGCTACATTTGAAGGAAATTACATTTTAACCCAAGGATTTCATCAGGATTTATATATTATTACTGCTATTGATGAAATAAAATTAGATAATGTATCAGTAGATATTTACCCTAACCCTACTCCCAATTTTGTCAATATCAAAATTAATACTGAAAAACAAATCAATGAAAATTGCCTTGTTCAACTCTTCGATGCCAATGGCCGATTAATAAAAGAAGAAAAAGAAATATCTAGCCATAACATCATTCAATGGAACCTTCAATCTTTTGAAAGATCTCATTATATTTTGAAAATAGTATTTGGTCAACAAACTAAAACTTTCAAAATTATTAAACAATAATTATTGAATCCTCGATTTAAAAAACAGAAAAATGAAATATAAAGCTATACCTCTATTTTTATTGCTCCTCTTGCAAATCATTGCTTTTGGACAAAATACTCAGGCATTTAAATATCAAGCTGTGGCTCGTGATGCTGCTGGCTATCCTATCGCTGATGCCGACGTAAGTATTCAAATTAAAATAACTAGCGAAAATGCAGCTGATTATTTAGAAGCTCATTTTGTGACTACCAATAGTTTTGGACTAATCAACATTGAAGTAGGTAATGGTGAAATGACTCAAGGTTCATTTAATGATATCGATTGGGGATTTGGTGAACATTTTATTGAAGTGAGTATAGACCCCCAAGGAGGTACTAACTGGGTACTGATGGGAACTTCCCAATTATTATCTGTACCTATGGCTAGTTATGCTGCTGTTGCTGGTAATGTAGTGGATACTAGCAATACCAACGAACTACAAAAAATAAAATTGGAAGGGAATATTCTAAGCCTTCTTCAAGAAGGGGGAAGTATTGATTTAAGTTTTTTCGATAATTCTCAAGAAATTCAAGAACTTATTTCAAAAATAAAAGTCGATAGTTTGTATTTTGAGTCAAATTTCCAGAGTATAGATGAAGCTCTTGAGCTGTTAGATCTGAGTATCATTGAAGAAATGAATAGAGCCATTGGAGCTGAAACTGAATTGGCAGAACTTATCAACCAGAATGCCATCCAAATTATTAGCGACAGTTTATATTTCCAAGATCTATTTGATAATATTTCATTTGAAAGTGACAGTCTTTACTTTCAATCCCTCATCGATAATAATACCTCTAAAATTATTTCTGACAGTATTTACCTCAAATCACTTATCGATGCCAATCAAAATGCCATATTACAAGAAGTAACTCGTGCAATAATGTCTGAAGCCATCAATAATAGTAATATTCAAATCAATACAGATGCTATTGCTAATCTTCAGAATTCATACGATGGTGATTCATTATATTTCAAACAATTAATAGATGCCAATACCAATTCTATTTTGGGTGAAATTACAAGAGCTATTTCAGCTGAATTGCAAAATTCAAATAGTATTTCTGCCAACACTCAAGAGATTTTAATCAATCAACTAAATATATTTGAAGACAGTACAAGCTTTCAAAATCAAATAAATGCTTTAGATTTTTCTTTGCAAGCCGAAATAACACGTGCCATCTACCGAGATGCAGTTAATAGTGACTCCATTCAAATTTTATACAACAAAAATATAACAGATAGTACCCACTTCCAGAATCAAATCAATGGATTAGCTGGAGGAGGTTTAGACCCAAGCCTAGAAAATGGAAAAATATTTATTGGTAATAATAGTAATATAGCTACAGGAGTTAATTTGAGTGGCGATGCGCAATTAACAAATACTGGAGTTATGATATTAAACCCCGCCTCTATCATCACTAATAAAATTGCCGATGCCAATGTGACTAATGAAAAATTAGAGCATTCTGCCATTACAATAAACGATGATCATGGAAACTCTGGGGAGGTTCAATTAGGAGAGCAATTGCAAATTAATGGAGCAGGTGCGACGAATTTATTTTTTAATCCTGCCACCAAAACCTTAGATATCACTTCATCAGATAATCAGTATTTAAGTCTAGATGGAAATTCATTAAGTATAAGTTCTGGAAACACACTAGATATTTCTTCTATTATTGGACAAGAAGGACCACAAGGTCCTCAAGGAGAAAGTGGTTCAACAGGGCCTGCTGGAACGGATGGAGTAGGTATACAATCAGCTATAAATAACGGAGATGGGACCTTCACTCTTACCTATACAAATGGAACTATATTTATTAGTGACGATTTAACAGGACCACAAGGTATTCAAGGCGTACAAGGCCCTGTTGGACCGCAAGGTGTAGCAGGAGCAACTGGAGCTACCGGACTTGGAATACAATCCACTATAAATAATGGAAATGGAACTTTCACTATTACCTATACTAATGGAACAACTTTCATTAGTGATGATTTTACGGGTCCTCAAGGACCAACAGGAGCCACTGGAACCCAAGGTCCAACTGGATTAACTGGAGCTACAGGCTTAGGAATACAATCTGCTGTTAATAATGGAAATGGAACTTTCACCATTACTTATACTGATGGGAATACTTTTATAAGTGATGATTTAACTGGTCCTCAAGGACCTACAGGAGTCACTGGAACCCAAGGACCTGCTGGATTAACAGGTGCCACAGGCTTGGGAATACAATCTGCTGTTAATAATGGTAATGGAACATTTACAATAACTTATACTGATGGGAATACTTTTATAAGTGATGATCTAACTGGTCCTCAAGGTGTACAAGGACCTATTGGTCCCCAAGGTGTCGTAGGACCAATTGGAAATACAGGGCTTGGGATCCAATCAACTGTAAATAATGGCAATGGAACTTTCACTATAACCTATACAGATGGAACTACATTCCTTAGCGAAGATTTTACTGGGCCTCAAGGAATCCAAGGTCCTATTGGACCACAAGGAAGTGTTGGTGCTACTGGAGCAACTGGTGCTCAGGGACCAGATGGAAATACAGGTCCTGCAGGAGCAGATGGCACTAGTATCAATTGGCGAGGATTAGCTGCAGGAGATCCTGCAAACCCAAGTCTAAACGATGCTTATTATAATATCGTATTGAAAGCTTCTTTCATATATAATGGAAGTACATGGAGTATCATGACAATTGATGGTGCCACAGGTCCTCAAGGACCCACTGGACCAATTGGTCCTGCTGGAACGAGTTTAAGAGATTGCCCTGCTGGAGATTGGTCGGCAATCAATGAACAGTTCTGTATAGAAGTTAATGAAAGAAGTGCAATTACCTGGTGGGATGCTTCAAAACTATGTGGTGATCAAGATTCCCGTTTATGCACTTGGGACGAATGGTATTACACATGTCAGAAGTCAGGCAGTGGTACTACTAATATGACCAATGACTGGGAATGGTTAAATACTGGTCAACCTGGTGCATCTCCTACAGCAACTGTAGTAGGTAACGGCTCATGTAATGATGCAAGTACAGAAGATATGAGTAATAACAAATCGTTTAGATGTTGTTTTACAAGATAAACTCAATTTAAAAATAGCTGAACTTAATGCCTACAAAGATAATTGCTAATTGTAGGCATTATTTATTATATTTCAAAATAAATACTTAAGAGTCTGAACTATCGGGGGGATTCTTAGTCATTTTTGTTAGATTTGTGCATTCAAACACACAAACTTACCTCTATGAGTCATTTTTTAAAACAATTTACTTTTATATTTTCATTTTTAAGTATTGGTTTATTTCTTCAAGCACAGCAATATACTTATGACGCAAATAAAGGTAAAGAAGGATTAATTATTAATTCCTCAAAACAAGAAGTTATAAACTTAAGCTTTAATATTCATCAGTTTACACTTATTGAAGCTGAAGTTGATGGAGAGAATTTCAATAAAGTAATATTCCAAGAAAGTTTAGTTCCTGGCCTTGAAGGGGCTCCCGAGCTTCCTTTCTTTAGTAGATCAATTTTAATTCCCGATGGTGCCATTCCTCATTTGGCTATTAAAAGCACGCAATCAGAAATAATTGAAAGTATTAATTTAGCTCCAAATGCTCCAATTCCTTTCGACACCCAAAAAAGTATAAAGGCTAAAAAAGGAGTTCAATATCAAAAAAACGAATTTTACCCAAGCAGCATTGCAAGTTTTGAGCAATCAGAAATTAGAGGAATGCAATTCTTGCAAATTGCCATTTCACCTTTCCAATTTAATGCCATAAGTAAAGAATTAATGGTTCATCACAATATTGAAATAGAAATCTCATTAAGTCAATCAAAAGGCACCTATGGTGAAGATAGATTCCGTTCTCCTTTCTGGGATCAAATTTTAAGCGATTTAACTTATAATATTGATGATATTCCTGCTATAGACTATTCAAAAAGAATGAATACCACAAAAGAAGAAGGTTGTGAATATTTAATTGTTGTACCTGATAATATAGACTTCTTGCCTTGGGCAGATACCATAAAAAAATTCCGAAATGAACAAGGTATTCATACTAAAATAATGACCGTTGACGAAATTGGTGGCAATGACATTGAAAATATTAATAGTTTTTTTGAAGAAGTATATGATAATTGGGATCCTGTTCCATCAGCAGTATTACTAATGGCAGATTACAGTGAAGATGAAAATGGAATTACTTCTAATTCATGGACACATCCCTATGAAGGTACTTATATCTCAGATAATTATTATGCAGATGTTACCGGAAACAACCTTCCTGATTTTGTATTTGCCCGTATGACAGGTAGAAGTTATGAAGAATTTGAAGTACTGGTACACAAATTTGTGAATTATGAACGTAACCCTCCTACCCTAGAATCTTTTTATAACGAACCCATTACAGCACTTGGTTGGCAAACCGAAAGATGGTTTCAAATTTGTTCTGAGACCGTTGGTGGATATATGCGAACTGTCCTTGGAAAAAATCCAACTAGAATCAATGCTATATACGAAGGTAATCCCACCATAGATCCATGGTCTACAGCTTCAAATACAAGTTCAGTTTTAGGCTATTTTGGCCCAAATGGTCTAGGATACCTTCCTGCAACACCTGGCGAATTAGGAAATTGGACCGGTGGCACTGAAACTGATGTTATCAATGCTCTAAACGCTGGGGCTTTTATTCTTCAACATAGAGATCACGGAAATTATAATGGATGGGGAGAACCAGACTTTAACACCAATAATATTAACTCATTAACTAATGCTGACTTATTAAGTCATGTATTTACAATTAATTGCCAAACAGGTCAATTTAATGAAGGTGAAAATTGTTTCGCTGAAAAATTTCATAGGCATGAAAATGGTGGAGCATTAAGTCTAACCGCTCCAACACAAGTATCCTATAGTTTTGTAAACGATGCTTTAGTTTGGGGTTTATATGACAATATGTGGCCAGATTTTATGCCAGACTACGGTGGGAATCTAATTCCTGAACGGGATTTTAGACCTGCATTTGGAGTAGCATCTGGAAAATACTTCTTATCCTCAACAAATTGGGCTAGTAATAGTATGAAAACTATTACTTATAGGTTATTTCATCACCATGGTGATGCTTTTAATACTGTATACACTGAAGTTCCTATAGAAAATCCAGTTGCTTATGAAGCTGGAATAACTACTTCGACTACAAATATTCAAGTCAGTGGGGAAAATGGTTCATTGATTGGTCTTTCAGTAGATGGAGAGTTAATCTCCAATGGATTTATAGAGGATGGTATTGCTAATTTAACCATTCCTAATCAAAATGAGGGAACTATCATTAAAATTGTAATTACTAAGCAAAACTATTACCGTCACGAAGGTGAAATTTTAGTTGTTCCATCAGAAGGAGCCTATGTTATGAAAACAAGTTATACCATTAATGATGAAACTGAGGATGGTATCGTTGCTTATAATGAAACCGTGGATTTAGATTTTATTGTGAAAAACATTGGTTCTGCAGATGCTGAAAATGTAATTATTTCACTTTTAACTGATGATTCTTATATTACTATTACAAGTTCAGAATATTCTGTTGGCAACCTATCATCGGGTGAGGAAATAAATATTACTGATGCTTTTAGTTTTAACACCTCAGTTGATATTCCAGATAATCATAATGTAGAATTTACATTCTCTGCTACTGATGGTAACTCTATTTGGGAAAGCACCTTCAAAATTAAAGTCTTTGCTCCTTCTTTAGAATTTAGCGTCATTAGTTTTGAGGAAACTGAAGGCAATGGAAATGGCTATTTAGATGCAGGTGAATCTGCTACAGGAATTATAGAAATCAAGAATAATGGGCATATGAAATTACCAGCAGGTTCTATCAGTATAAGTCCTAATTCTGAATTTATCACCCTCAACTCAGGCAACTCAAATTTTGAACAAATTGAAATTGGTGAAACTTTAGCTGCAACTTTTGAAATTATCACAGATGTTTCAGCACCTATAGGCTATATTGCAAACATAATTTTTGAGCTAGATGCTAATCCGTTCACTATTCAAAATGAGCTCTATTTCAATATTGGAATCATTGTGGAAAATTGGGAATCTGAAAATTTTGATAGTTTTAATTGGACTAATACAGGAGACTTCGAATGGACAATAGCGGATAATTATACTGTTGATGGAGATTTCTCAGCTCGTTCTGGTGAAATATCTGACAATCAAAGTTCCATTTTATCATTAGAATATGAATTAATTGCGGATAATGAAATATCATTCTATCTTCAGGTTTCAAGTGAAGAAAATCATGATTATCTAAATTTCTATATAGATGATTATTTAGTTTCAGCATGGAGTGGTTTAGTTTTATTTGAACAATTTATGTTCCCAGTAACTGAAGGTATTCATGAATTTAAATGGGAATATATGAAGGATGAGACCGGAGAAAGTGGTTTAGATGCTGCATGGTTAGATTTTATTATTCTTCCTCCAGGAAATCCAGTTATTTTAGGCAATGAAGATATTTCTTCTTCAAAGAATAATAACCTTGCTCAATTATATCCAAATCCAATTTCAGAAGTATTGAATATCAAACTGAAATCTGAAGAGGAAATTGAATATCGTATCTTTAATACTATGGGACAGTTGATAGAAAGTGGAAGTAATTCGAGTAGCTTTATAATTAATACTCATTTATTCAAGCCTACAACCTATTATATTCAACTTTTGAATAATAAAGGTGACCAACAAATTATTCCATTTATTAAACTTTAATGGAATAAACAATACAATAAAAACAGGCTGTTCAAATTTAAATGAACAGCCTGTTTTGCTTTTATCATTACTTACTAATATATAAATACTAATAAGGTGAAAATTAAAACCAATAAAAAGGTTTTTAATGCAGTCTTCTTCAAATATGGATCCAATTTCTTCAAATCGGTTTCTTTATCAATCTTCAATAAATCCATTAGGAAAAAAGGATACATAAAGAATACGAAATAATTCTGCCATGCAGTTGCACTCATACTGACGAAAAGCAGTAAAGCAAAAAATGCCAGATTAATTAATAAGGTATGATAAAATTTTGCCCTTTTCACCCCTAGCTTAACTGCAATGGTCATTTTCCCATTTTCTTTATCATTCTTCAGGTCTCTGATATTATTAAGGTTCAATACTGCTGTACTCAAAAGGCCTACTGTGATGGCAGGAAAAACAACATCTAGACTAAAGTATTTTGCATTCAAATAGAAAGAACCTAATACAGCCAACAAACCGAAAAAAAGAAATACAAATATATCACCCCAACCACGATAACCATAAGATTTTTCACCAACAGTATAAAAGATAGCAGCTAGAATAGCAAAAACCCCAAGAAGAATGAAGATTGTAATTTCTAGAATATTTATCTGACTGATATAGACTAAATATAAACCCGAAACTAAAGAAAATATGGAGAATACAATAATCGCATTCCTCATCTCCTCAATAGAAATAAGTCCTGATTGTATTGTTCTCTTTGGTCCTAGTCTGTTCTCATTGTCCGTACCTTTAATACCATCCCCATAATCATTAGCCAAGTTTGAAAGAATTTGAAGGAAAAGAGTAGTAATAATAGCAAATATACTTACATCTAAATTAAAAACACCATGCATTTCGCTCGCAGCGATTCCCATTAGTATACTGGCTAATGCTAAAGGAAGAGTACGAAGCCTAAATGCATTTAACCAATTATTAAACTTGCTCATTTACACTATGGGAATTTAGGGTATTTATGAAAATCAGGATCTCTTTTCTCAAGAAAGGCATTCTTTCCTTCTTGTGCTTCATCAGTCATATAATAGAGTAGTGTTGCATTACCAGCGAATTCTTGGATCCCAATTTGACCATCAAGCTCTGCATTCATACCCAATTTTATCATTCTCAAAGCCATTGGACTTCGCATATGCATTGTTTTACACCAATCCACTACTTCATCTTCTAATTTATCGAAAGGAACAACTCTATTAACTAACCCCATTTCTAATGCTTCATCAGCAGTATATTGCTTATTCAGAAACCAAATCTCTCTAGCTTTTTTCTGTCCTACTATAGCAGCTAAATATGAGGAACCCAAACCAGCATCAAAACTACCTACTTTGGGACCTGTTTGTCCAAATTTAGCATTATCAGAAGCAACAGTTAAATCACAAACAACATGTAAAACATGTCCTCCTCCGATGGCATATCCATTCACCATAGCTATTACAGGTTTAGGTATAGATCTAATTTTTCTTTGTACATCAAGAACATTTAAACGTGGAATTCCATCTTTTCCAATATAGCCACCTTTACCTTTTACATTTTGATCTCCGCCAGCACAAAATGCTTTATCCCCTTCTCCAGTAATCACTACAGTTAAAACATCTTGATTTTCGCGGCAAATATCCATTGCTACAGACATTTCAGTTGTTGTTGTAGGTGTAAATGCATTATAATATCTTGGCCTATTGATAGTTATTTTTGCAATTCCTTCCCAAAACTCTAATCTTATATCTTCGAAGTCATATAAACTGACCCAATTTCTTTTCTCTGACATATTTATACTTTTTTACAAAAATAGTAATTAATCTAAAGGAATCTATAGGTTTTATACAAAGAAAGCGAGCTCAAAATAAATTGAACTCGCTTTAAAAAGGAATGGCGATGACTTACTCTCCCACCATTGGCAGTACCATCAGCGCTAGCGGTCTTAACTTCTCTGTTCGGAAAGGGAAGAGGTGTACCCCGCTGCCATAATCACCATAATATCTTGATATTAGCTTTTACTAATCATATACAGTATAAAAAGATGCAAAGAAAAACTCTATAATACATAGAGATATAAAAAAAGCAAGTTCAAAAAAATTGAACTTGCTATTATAAAGGAGTGGCGAC
>NZ_JABKCA010000048.1 GCF_013166655.1 Lentimicrobium sp. L6 | reverse complement strand
TCGATTTAGAAAATGGAATCTATCTGTACACCATTAAAATAGATGGACAAGTGGCCGATTCTAAAAAAATGGTGGTATTAAAATAATCTATCAATCAATATCTCAAAAAAACTCAAAGCCTTATTAGTATGACTAGTAAGGCTTTTATTTAACTGAAACTTGTTATAGCACCAACAGGAATTGTATCCCAAAGGAATTGAAGCTTTCTCTATAGCCGTTTCAAGGATTAATACTCCACAACCACCCTATGACTATTTGAACTCTTATAATAAACCTTACTATTTCTAAACATGGTAAAACTTAATGCCAAATAGAAAACATTAGTTTCAAAGTTTTCATAAGGCTTTACATCTACACCATCTATTTTCTCTACAAAATCGGCATTATGAAATGGAGTAAGGTAATATTTGAATTTTAGATTAGCTCCGTAGGGAAACTGAAATCCTACAAATACCGAATGATAATAAGTAGGGACTCTATCACTAAACCATACATTAAACTTCCCTGTTTTTACTTCATTTTCGAAAGTCTTCTCTTTATAGTTAAATGGCAATTCGAATTCATATCCTCCATAAACAAAGAACGAATCCATATTTCCTAACTTAAATCCAACAGGAATACCTAAATCGTATACACGATATTTCTTTTTCACTTGTGTGGAATTATCTTTGGCAATAAAACCAACATTTCTAACATTCAATCCGAAAAACATTCCGGCATGGTCACCAAAATCTACATTTCCGAGGCTCTGAACATTAAACCATGGTGAAAAACGAACTATATTTTGTGGAGTAGGCGCGTCCCCAGAATTAATTTCGGCGAGGGATAAAATGAGCTCCCCGCCAGAGGTAGTATAAAACTTCTGCGCAAATAAGCCATGGGCCATTAATCCTATCAATAGAGTGAATAATAATTTTCTCATAATATTAATTTTGTTGATTTGATTTCTTCTAAGACGAATTAGTGACAATAAAGTTACTAAAGATTTTTATGAGACAAAATGGAATTGAGCAAACATACCCTATTTCTTTTTGGCACTTGGTAAAATCCTCTCTTCCTTTGTGATAAAGCTATTGCACAAAGTTTCACAAAAGAAACTCAAAGGTTGACAAAGAAGAGAATCTATCTTTTGCTGGGGATATCCCATTTTGATATTCCTGAAATCTAAGCAGGTTTAAATTTAAACATTCAAATGCATTTGCCCTGAATAAGGAATAGACATTTAAAAATGACAATAAGCCCATTTTCAGTTTAAAGCAGATGTTCACTAGGATCCCAAAACACCTCTTTTAAGTTTATAATTTGATCGCCATCCACTTTCACCCCTTCACTCTCCAGCAAATCCTTCATTAAATTTTCTTGACCAAAATGGTGCTTACCTGACAAAACCCCTGCTCTATTCACAACTCGATGAGCTGGCACATCCTGTTGATGGCTTCCATTCATGGCCCAACCCACCATTCTCGCACTTCTCGCAGCACCCAAATACTTTGCAATTGCTCCATAGCTAGTCACCCGACCATAGGGAATCAAGCGTGCCACTTGATAGACCTTATCAAAAAAACTAGGCTCCTCCAGTTTACTCATCAGAAGGTAATTTATCTAATTCATTGGAGTTATAAGCCTCGTTTAATGAATATAAAGCATAATTTATCGGAATACCTTTTGCTAAATACTGCTTCTCATAGAATGTCTGAATTTTTGGTGCATCACCATCATAATCCGACTGATATAAATCGTAAGAATGAAATTCTAGAGGAAGTTTAAAATAGTTAATCACCTCCATAGAATAGTCAAATAATTCTCTGCTATCTGTTTTAATATGAATGATACCATTGGGCTTTAAGATCTGACGGTAGAGATTCAGAAAACGAGGAGACGAGAGTCTTCTTCTTTCGTATTTTGGTTGCGGATCAGAAAAGGTTAGCCAAATCTCATCTACTTCATTGGGACCAAAAAAATGTAGAATTTGCTCAATTTTAGTTCTGATAAAAGCCACATTACCCAAGCCTGCTTCTCGTGCATCCGTTGCGCCTCGCCACATTCTGGCTCCTTTTAAATCTACACCAATAAAATTCTTATTGGGATATTTTTGAGCTAAACCCACAGTGTACTCCCCTTTACCACAACCCAATTCTAAAACAACGGGATGATCATTCTTGAAAAAACCGGCTCTCCACTTTCCCTTTAATGGAATTCCTGCTATCACCTCATGCCAATAAGGTTGAAAAAATAATGGATTTTCTGCATTTTCAGCAAACTGTTCTAGTTTCTTGCGAGCCATATTCTTTTTTTTGCAAATATATAATCTTAGCTAAATAAAAAAAAGCAATACAGCCTGAGCCATATTGCTTTCTAAAATTATTTTAAAACCCTTTATTTAGTTTCCACTAAAGGAATTTCTAATGCCAGCTCAGCATTTATTAAAGCATTTATTTTATTGTCAATTTGGAAGAAGCGAGTAGCTTTAGAAGGAGATATTACTTTCTTAAACTTCTTATAATACTTCATTTCTAATTTACTTACAGCTTGTTTTAGCTTGATGTTTCTAGTCATTAATTCATTCGCCTTCACATCATCTAAGTTACTATAGTTTTCGGCATAATCCTTAATGATTTTGATGCGCTCTGTTTGCAATTTATACTCTTCAGCTGAAAACTCTTCATAAAGCGGCCAAAAAACAGCAGCTTCAGCATCAGTAAAAACCATATTGGCTGCTACGGCAGCTTTTTTCTCAGTTTTCAATACTGATCTTTCTATTTCTATAATGTCATCAATTGATTGACTCCAAACGGGAGCTACAAACATGACCATCATTAATGCAAATAATAATTTCTTAATTTGATCCATTTTATATTGTTTTTAATATGATTAAAATTCTTTCTTTAACTGCTTCACCCAAGCCTCCACACTAGCCTGAACATTGCCTGCTTGGTTTTCAAAATCCAATGGCAAACCAACAAAAACACCATCTCTTAAAGCCTGAGACTGATCAAATATATAGCCTTCATTTGGAGTAAAACCAATAACCCTTCCTCCTCTTACTTCAAGAAAATCGGCCATAACACCAATGGCATCTACAAAGTTATCAGGATATCCTTTTTGGTCTCCAGCTCCATAAATAGCAAAAGTTTTTCCTTCCAACGAGTTTTCCTCAACGCTAGGCAAGAATTCATCCCAATAATTAGGTAATTCTCCATCCCACCAGGTTGGCACTCCTAAGATAAAATGACTGAATTTATCAAAATCATCTTCGGTAGCTTCCTCAACATTAACAGCTTCAATTGCTTTTTCGCCAAAGGCATTAAGAATAATTTCCGCAGCGGTACTTGTGTTCTTAGTATTAAAACTATAAAATAATCCTATCTTATTCATATCTCTATCTCCAAATTTAGTAATTTAATAATTCTCTCGAGGCATCTAAAATTCTTTTAGCATTGGGAAGAATGGCGTTTTCAAGAATCCTATTAAAACCTACGGGTGTAAACTCTGCTCCAATTCGTTTTACTGGTGCATCTAAAAACTCAAAAGCATCAGCTGAAATTTGAGCAGCAACTTCTCCTCCAAATCCACCAAAAACTTTGTCTTCATGTACCACCAAAACTCTGTTTGTTTTCTTTACACTCTTCAAAATACCTTCTTTATCTAAAGGCAATAAGGAACGTAAATCTAATACTTCCACATTAGCACCATCCTCTTTTTGCAAAGTTTCAGCCACTTCTAAACTCATTGGCAAAGTATTTCCATAAGTAATGATGGTCATATCTGTACCTTCTCTTCTGATTCTGCATTTTCCAAAAGGAACTTCAAAATCATCTGGGCAATAAGCCTCTGCTTTTGGATCATTATATAATGCTTTAGGCTCTAGGAAAAGAGTAATTCCTTTGGAACGTATTGAAGTTCTTAGTAAACCAGCAGCATCATCTGCAAAAGCAGGATAAACCACTCTAATCCCCGGGAAGGTAGTCAAAGTTCCTTCAATATTTTGAGAATGATATAATCCACCTCCAATATATCCACCCGAAGCTAACCTGATGGTCACATTAGGAACAAACTTACCATTTGAACGATAATAATCATGGGAAGACTCTACCAATTGCTCCATAGCTGGCCAAAAATAATCTGCAAATTCAGCTCCTTCTACAACGATTCTTATATCATCATTATAACGACTCATCCCATTTGCTGTACCTACAATAAAATCTTCAGCGATTGGTGCATTAAAAACTCTTTTTACTCCAAATTCCTGCTGTAAACCTTTAGAGACATTGAAAATTCCTCCCTTATCCTTATTGGCCATATCTTGACCCCATATATAAGTATCTGGATTACGACGGAATTCCGATTTTAAGGTTTCATTTAAAGCGGTAATAAGTTTAATTTTTTTGCCAGAGTTTTGAGTATGCAGACCCTCTGGATATTTTATACTTACCACCGGTTCTGGAGTCACAAAATCATGGATTGAATCTGGACTTGGATCTTTTGCTGTGATGGCAATTTTATGAGCTTTCTTAACTGCTTTAATTGCTTTTTCTTCAATGGCGGCTAACTCTTCTTCTGTAAACCTTTTATAACGAGTTAGCATTCTACGATATTTCGCCAAAGGATCGTATTCCTTTACATAATTTCTTTCTTGCTCATCTCTATACAATAGATGATCATCAGAATTAGAATGCGAGCCCATTCTCACACAATTTGCATGAAGAAGCACAGGGTTTCCTGTTTCTAAAGCATGTTGCTTGGCTTCATGCATAGCGTTCATGGAATCAAAAACGTCCTTACCATTACAATGAATAAGATGAAGATTCTTATAGCCACTGAAATTATCTATTACTTTTCTATTGGCTGTTTGGTCTTTCTTAGGTACAGAAATTCCATATCCATTATCTTGAATAACAAAAATAACAGGCAATTGCTCTCTATCGGCACCAGTAATGGCCTCATAAACATAACCCTCAGAAACAGAGCTTTCTCCTTGAGAACTAATAGCTACTGCTTTTTCGCCATAAGTTTTAATGGCACGAGCAACTCCAACTGCATGCAAAGTATGGTTACCAGTACAGGAAGAAACATTTTCTATATTCCACTCTGGCTTGGCAAAGTGGTTGGACATGTGACGACCACCTGATGAAGGATCATCAGCTTTAGAAATACCATTTAAGATAATTTCTGTTTCCGTCATCCCAGCTGAAATAGCCGTTAACATATCTCTGTAATAAGGAAAGAGGTAATCTTTATTCTTTTCAAATATTTGACCAATAGCCAACTGAATTCCATCGTGCCCCGCATATGGTGCATGATATGACCATCCCAATGCTTGTTTTAAATAATTTGGCGCTTTTTCATCTAATTTTCTGCCTAAATACATTAAATAATACCAGTTCTCTAAAGTTTCTTTAGGCGTATGCTTAATGCTGTATTTTTTATTTGTCATTTTAATCCGTTTAATTCAAACCCTTTTAAATTCTAAACTTGTTGTTATCTAGCGATAAATTATGGAGCAAATTTACAAATAAGTTTTAATTTAGATTAGTTTTAAATAAGTAAAAAATCTCCAATCTGCTCTATTTAAGAAGATTTAACTAGATTTTGGGTAAAAATGATTCCACAAAAACGATACGAATGTTTAGACTTCATCATGATTCTAAGGGTGCTAGCAGCAATAGCAATAAAACAGCTATCCAACATGTAATAAAAAACTGTTAAATTTTAGTGATACCGTAATCTTTGGCTCTGATTTTGTGTTAGTGGGATATAAATTATATAAATAACCATCAAATTGGTTATTTTTGCACTATAAAGACATTTTTTAATGATAAAATTTATTCAGAATCATACATCAGAACAACTAGTTAAGGCAGTTGTTGACGGAATGCAAGAGAGAAAAGCACAAGAAATAACCACTATTGACTTAAGAAGTATACCTACAGCAATTTGTGACTTCTTTGTGGTATGCCATGGAAGCTCAAACACTCAAGTAGAAGCCATAGCAGAATCAGTGGGAATGGAAGCAAAAAAACAACTGAACGACAGACCATTACATGTAGAAGGCGCACAAGCTGCTGAGTGGATATTAATGGACTATGTGGACGTTGTGGTTCATGTATTTCAAGAAACAAGCCGTAGATTTTACAATCTAGAAGGTTTGTGGGCTGATGCCGAGATAACTACTGTACAAGAAAGTATGACAAAATAACCTAGACAGAATGGCAGATAACAATAATAATACAAACCCGAAGAATCAATCCAAAAACCCACTAAACCCAGGAGGGAAGCCAGGGAAACCGAAATTCAGTTTTTATTGGATTTACGGTATTATGGCCGTCATTTTTATAGCTTTAACTTTCTTTGGAAATGATACCATCTCTAAAGAAACGGATTGGGGTCAGGTAAAGACCATGCTCAACAATGGAGATGTTGAAAAAATCATTCTTGTCAATAAAGAAATCGCAGAGATATATGTAAAAGCAGATAAGAAATCTAATTACGATATCAAAACTGAAGGGGGCTCATTAACCAAAAAGCCTGATTTTTCTTATCAGATTGGCAGCATAGAATCTTTTGAAAAAAGAGTTCAGGAAGCTCAAAAAAATTCCCCTGAACCGATTTTTATTCGAAACGAAACCCGTCAAGATTGGGGTAAAGATATTTTCGGATGGGTCTTTCCTATCCTCTTACTCGTTGGGGTTTGGTTCTTTATTATGCGAATGATGAGCAAAGGCGGTGCTGGAGGAGGCCAAATTTTCAATATTGGCAAATCAAAAGCTCAGCTCTTTGATAAAGAAAGTTCTGTATCCGTTAACTTTAAAGATGTTGCTGGTTTAAAAGAAGCAAAAGTAGAAGTAATGGAAATTGTAGACTTCCTCAAGAAACCCAAAAAATACACTGAACTTGGAGGTAAAATTCCAAAAGGAGCGCTACTTGTTGGCCCCCCAGGTACTGGTAAAACACTGTTAGCCAAAGCCGTCGCTGGTGAAGCTAAAGTACCGTTTTTCTCTCTTTCAGGTTCTGATTTTGTAGAGATGTTTGTAGGTGTGGGAGCTTCTAGAGTTCGTGACCTCTTCAAGCAAGCCAAAGAAAAAGCACCCTGTATCATTTTCATTGATGAGATTGATGCTATTGGTAGAGCTAGAGGAAAAAATGCCATGACTGGAGCCAACGACGAAAGGGAAAATACATTAAATCAGCTTTTAACAGAGATGGATGGTTTTGGTAGTAATGCTGGAGTTATCATTTTAGCCGCCACCAATAGAGCCGACATTTTAGACACTGCCTTATTAAGAGCAGGTCGTTTTGATAGACAAATCCATGTGGAACTTCCAGAACTAGAAGAAAGAAGAGCTATTTTTGAAGTTCATACCAAACCTTTAAAAATTGGTTCTCATGTGGATATTGAGATGTTAGCCAAACAAACCCCTGGTTTTTCAGGTGCTGATATTGCCAATGTTTGTAATGAAGCTGCATTAATTGCTGCTCGACAAGATAAGAAACAAATAGAAAAGCAAGATTTCTTCGATGCTATTGATAGAATAATTGGTGGGTTGGAGAAAAGAAGCAAAATCATCAACAAACAGGAAAAAGAAGTGATTGCTTATCACGAATCTGGTCATGCTACTGTAAGTTGGTTATTGGAACACGCTCACCCATTAGTAAAAGTCACTATTGTCCCTCGCGGTAAAGCTTTAGGCGCTGCATGGTATGTTCCAGAAGAACGACAAATCACAACTAAAGAACAGATGATGGACGAGATGTGTGCCACATTAGGAGGCCGTGCTGCTGAACAAGTCATCTTCAATAAAATTTCTACTGGTGCTTTAAACGATTTGGAGAAAGTAAGCAAACAAGCCTTTAATATGGTGGCATTCTTTGGATTGAATGATAAGCTTGGAAACATATCTTATTATGATTCTTCAGGACAACAAGAATATCAATTCCAGAAGCCTTATAGTGAAAAAACAGCTCAGGTCATTGATTTTGAAGTTAGTAAATTAATAGAGGAGGCTTATAAAAGAGCTTTAGATCTTTTAGATAAAAACAAAGACAAGCTTAGCATGCTAGCCAATGTATTAATGGAAAAAGAAGTTATTTTCCGTGAAGATTTGGAGAAAATTTTCGGTTCTCGCTCTTGGGATGAAGGTAAAGATCATCTCATGATTAACAGAGGAAACGAAAATGAATCCACTACTGAAGCAGTAAAAGAAGAAACTGTTGAGGCTAAAGTTGAAGAGCCTAAAGAAGAAAAAGTATAGAGATTTAAGTTTATAAAGATGGACGAGATTACCTCAAGGGAAAAGATTCTAAAGGAAGTTAGAAATGGTTTAATGACCAAATTAGACAATCCTTATGTATCAGTAAATTTGGAGAAGCCTATCATGAAGCCTCTCGAAGAATCCATCGATCTACAATTTGCTCAAGAATTATCTGCATTAGGTGGGAAATTCATCTTTTGTGAAAATGAAAAAGAACTGACCGATATCCTCTCCTTATTACTAAAAGAAGAGAATATTGGTCCTCTATTTTGTAAACATCAAGATTTAAGAAAGCACCTAGATCTAGCAAAAATAGAATATCTTTCAAAAGATGAAGATCTAAAAGATTGCAAATCGGGACTCACAGAATGCGAATTCCTAATCGCCCGATTTGGTTCTGCTTTAATGTCCTCCTCATTAAGTTCTGGCCGTAAATTATACAGCTGGCCAGAGGTTCATCTAATTGTGGCCTATGCTTCTCAATTAGTTCCTGAAACTAGTGATGCGATTATTGGCATGCGCGAGCGTTATAATGGCGTTTTGCCATCGATGATGACCATGGTAACTGGAGCCAGTAGAACGGCTGATATTGAGAAAACCTTGGTTATGGGAGCCCATGGGCCAAAAGAGCTTTTCGTATTTTTTATTGACGATTTAATGGAATAAAATTTGAAAAATCTAATCATAAGAACTTTAGCAGGAGCTGTATTTGCTTCACTAATCATCGGAAGCATCCTATATCACCCTATCGCAGTTTTTATTGTGTTTTTTGCTTTTAATGCCATCGCTCTTTTTGAATATACTCGTATGTTCAAAAAACAAGGTAGTCCAATCCAAACAAGCTCTGTCATTTTCATGGGTAGTTTGATTTATTTACTCATTGGTTCTTATGCCAACGGCTGGATAGAAGTAAAAATGCTATACGCTATCATTCCTCTTACTTTCATCTTTTTCATTAGTTCATTATTCCAAAGAACCGAGAGTCCATTCGAAGATTTAGGTATAAAAGTATTATCACTCATCTATATTGCCATTCCCTTTGGTTTATTCAATATAGTTGCCAATATGGGAATGATTGGCGAAAATCAAACCGAACCATTATTACTTATTAGCTTCTTCGTTTTGGTGTGGTCAAGCGATACTTTTGCCTATTTAAGCGGAATTAGCTTTGGAAATCATCGTTTATTTGAGCGCATTTCCCCAAAAAAATCTTGGGAAGGAAGTATCGGAGGAGCTATTGCTACCATGATTATTGCATGGTTTATTGGTTATTACTCTGGAATATTTACGCCTTGGATCTGGGTTATTATCGCGCTATTTATCGTAATAACAGCAACTTTGGGTGATTTAGTGGAAAGTATGCTGAAACGCCAAACCAAAGTTAAAGATAGTGGCAACATCATGCCTGGGCACGGTGGAATCTTAGATCGCTTTGATGCAGCTATATTTTCTATACCTTTTTATGTATTTTTACTATATTTGCTGGCTTAGTAGAATCGAATGAAACTCCATAGAGAAGGAAAAAACATAATACGAAATTCATTTTTTATAGTAGCATTGCTAGCTTTTGCATTGTTATATTTTGGACCCCAGATCTGGTGGTACCAAGTACCTATAGGCATAGCCGCGATTATTTTCTACACTCTAATTGTTCGTTTTTTCCGTGTTCCAAATAGAGAATTTATTTCTAAAGATGGCCATATCATGTCGCCAGCTGATGGAAAAATTGTGATCATTCAAGAAGTTTTTGAGGATGAATACATTAAGGAAAAATGCCTACAAATAAGTGTTTTCATGTCGCCATACAATGTTCACATCAATTGGTTCCCATTCAAAGGAAAAGTAAGATATTACAAATACCATCCTGGTAAATATCTAGTAGCTTGGCATCCAAAATCATCTTTATTGAACGAACGCACTTCCGTTTGTATAGAAAATGAAAACAAGCAATTGGTTATGCTTAGACAAATTGCCGGAGCAGTAGCTCGAAGAATAGTTTGTTATGCCAAAGTCGGACAAGAGGTAAATCAAAACGACGAAGTTGGCTTTATCAAATTTGGTAGCCGAGTAGATTTATACTTACCTATCACAGCCAAACCTTTGGTTTCTGTCGATGAAAAAGTGGTGGGTGGAAGAACTGTTCTAGCCAAATTCTAAATCCTTTTTTTGTTTTTCTAACATTTTAGTTAAATCCCTTGGGGTGAATTTTATTATTTTTGCTATCCATGAATTCCAGAAAATCCTATATCGAAAAACTTGTTGAACAAGGCGAACATCAAACTCAAGACTTTAAATTTGAGGTATCTGACTCGAAAAAGATTGCCCGCACACTTTCGGCTTTTTCAAATACCAATGGTGGAAAACTTTTAATTGGAGTTAAAGACAATGGAGCATTGGCAGGAGTAAGATCAGAGGAGGAATTCCATATGCTTCAAGCAGCTGCCCAGATGTATTGCAAACCCGAAGTTCCCTTAAAGTTCAAAGAATGGAATGTTCTAGGTAAGCTCATTTTGGAAGTCTCCATTAAAAAGACAGAAGAAGAGCTGGTTTCTGCACCTGATAAAAATGGTGCCTTTAAAGTTTTCATACGACTAAATGATCAGAATATATTAGCCAACGGAATGTTTATTAAAGCATGGCAACAAAAGAGAAATGCTCGCCCTGTGAAAATCAATTATACAGATATAGAAAAAGAATTTCTGAACCAGATAAACGAGAAACAACCAATCAGCTGGAGTCAGTTGAGAAAACAATTGAAACTCACACCAAAAAAAACCAATCAGCTCCTACTCGATTTCCTACTATTGGAAATAATAGAACTAAAAATCTCCGAAAAAGGTTATTTTTATCAACTCAATGAAAAACAATTTGAAAAGGTTGAATCCATATGGAAGTGATAACAGTATTTAGTCTCTAATGTAGAACCTTACAAATATATTTAAAATAATTAAGAATGAAATTACAAAGCAAAGGCCCAAAGAAAGAAGAAAAGGTAAAGTTTCCTGTGAAATTTGATTTAAAGGTAATCATGACTACTCAAGAAAACAATCAAGATAATATTGACCTTTTAGAGCCTGTTTTAAAAAACCTAAATATTAGTTTTGGTAAATGGAGTCATAAACCAAGCGGCAAAGGAACCTATACAAGCTATTCGGTTAATGTTAAAATTATAAGCCAAGAAATATTAACCCAAGTATATAATGATTTAAAAGTTGTACCTGGATTTAAAATGGCATTATAATGATTAAGATAAAAGAAATCAGTAAACAATTTGGAGACTTTACCGCTCTGGATAAGTTAAGCTTACATATCAAAAAAGGCGAGTTTTACAGCCTCTTGGGGCCTAATGGAGCAGGAAAGACTACTTGTATTAATATCATTTCAAATATTACAAAAGCAAGTAGTGGAGAAGTAGAAATTGCTGGTTTCAATAGTCTTAAACAAAAGCAAGATATCAAAAAAACCATTGGAGTTATTCCACAAGAAATAGCCTTATATGAAGATCTGTCTGCTTTTGAGAATTTAAAATTCTGGGGAAAAATCAATCAGGTTTCATCCAATATTTTGACTGATAAAATTCATGAGATATTGCGGTTTCTGGATTTATACGACACTAGAAATCAAAAAATAAGTTCATATAGTGGCGGAATGAAAAGGCGGATTAATATAGCTGCAGCTCTACTCCATGATCCAGAAATTCTATTCATGGATGAACCTACGGTAGGTATCGATCCGCAAAGTAGGCTTTTTACTTATGAGATATTTGAGAAGCTCCATCAACAAGGTAAAACCATATTTTACACCTCGCATAATATGGAAGAAGTAGAACGCCTTTCGGACAGAATAGGCATTATTGACCATGGTCAATTAATTGCAGAAGGAAGCCAGAAAGAGTTAAAAGAGCATTTAAAGATGGAGGAAACACTAGTGATTAGCTTTGAGAAAAAAGTGGACGAGGCCCTACTTTCTAACTCCATTTCCTCGTCCAACTCCTTCTACTTCCAAAATCAACAATTATTTGTCTCCTCCAAAAACGCCAATGAAGATTTGGTGCATTTATTGCAATCCTTTAGTCAAAACGAGATAAAAGTGAATCAAATTGAGATACAGAAAGTAAATTTAGAGATGATATTTTTAAAGCTAACCGGTAATAAATTAAGGGATTAATATGTTTGAGATAGCCAGAAAAGATTTATTACAATCATTTAAAGACAAAAAAGGATTATTATTATCCTTTCTACTTCCAATAGTACTCATTGCATTATTTTCCTTGGTCTATGGTGGCTTTCAAAGCTCCTCAAAAGACAGAGCCCAATCCTTATTATTTTGCGATGATGATCAGTCCGTTTTAAGTCATGATTTATTATCTGAATTAGAAGCCGAAAAAGGCCTCAAATTAACTATAAAACCATTAAGCGAAGCAGAAACATTGGTCATCAATGGAGACTTCCCTTCTGCCCTTCTGATTTATAAAGGGTTTGAGGATTCTATCAATCAAGGAAAATCTACTCCAGTAGAATTCATTTATGATGAGTCAAGAGAATTGGAGATGGGCCTGACTCAAAAAGCACTCATGTCTACTCTTATGCCATTTTTAGGAGAGCAAGGAAGTAAAAGCCAAGTCCATTCTTTTATTAATGATAAATATGGAGATGAAATGCCCGAAGAAATGATAGCTGAAATCCATGATGATATAGATCAACAATTCAGTCCAGACCAAGAAGAAACGAGTGTGGGAACAAGTTCCATAGAATCACGAGCCGTTTCAGTAAAAGAAGACATGCCTTGGGGTTTGATACAAGCATTCGCAGGAACCTCGGTTATGATGCTCCTCTTCAGCATTACAGGAATGGGGAGCTCCATTATCAAAGAAAGAGATACAGGCACCTTAAAAAGAATCCTCTACTCTCCCATTAAACCATGGCAGATTATCTTAGGTAAATTCGGAAGTGGTTTTGTTTTTGCCATGATACAAATGAGCATATTAGTTCTGTTTGCTTGGTTAGCTTTCGGTCTAGACATCTTTAGAAACTTCTCCGGACTGATTTTACTTGTTTTTGCCACCGCGATGGCCGTTAGTGGATTTGGAATCCTCATTGCCTCCTTAGCTAGAAGTCAAAAACAAGTTGAAAGCTTAAGCTTAATCATCATCTTGGTAATGTCAGCTTTGGGAGGCAGTATGATGCCATTATTTCTATTTCCTGAAATCATAAAAACTGTAGCCCATTTTACCATTAATTATTGGGCTATAGATGGCTTCTATGATGTACTGGGTAGAGATGTTGGATTGATGGGTATTATGCAAAATACTCTGATGCTTTTACTCTTCTCCATATTGAGCAGTATAATTGCTATTTTTGTTTTCAACAAAAGACTTAAAAAAGATTTTTAATTATGTTATTTATTATTTCTCCTGCAAAAACATTAGACTATGAAAGCCCTATTTCAGTTCAAGGCCAATCAAATATCCCTTTCCTAAAAGAAAGCAAGCAATTGGTCAAAGTTTTAAAGAAATATAAAGCTGATGATATTGCTAAACTAATGGGCGTAAGCTCAAAAATTGCTTATTTAAACTACGATCGATTTGCGCAATGGAAAGCTCCTTTTATAAAGGGAGAATCGAGACAGGCACTTTATGCATTTAAAGGAGAAGTCTATAATGGGCTAGATGCCTATTCTCTTAGCCAAGAAGATGCCGATTATGCCCAAGAACACATGAGGATGCTGTCTGGCTTATATGGACTTTTGAGGCCTTATGATATGATTCTACCCTATCGACTTGAAATGGGAACCAAACTTCATACTGAAAAGTTTAGAAATCTATATGAGTTTTGGGGAGATAAAATCACCAAGAATATACAAAAAGCAATAGAAGAGAGTGGAACAAGTGTTTTGGTGAATTTAGCTTCGAATGAGTATTTCAAATCAGTTAATACCTCGAAAATTAAAAGCCCTATCATTACTCCGATTTTTAAAGAAGCCAAAGGTGATTCTTATAAAGTGATTGCAATATTTGCTAAAAAAGCCAGAGGATTAATGAGCCGCTATATCATCGAGAACAAAATACAAAACCCTGAAGAATTAAAACACTTCGACAAAGAAGGCTATTTCTTTAATGCAGAGCTGAGTACCGAAACCGAACTAACATTTACAAGAGGATGATTATAGGAATGTACATATACGCTTTAATCTCCTTTTTATTAGGAGCTTATAGTATTTACAAAAAGAAAGCTATTTTGGCCTTTTTCTTTTTCTTTATGGGAGTGATTCTAGGAATTACAGGGTGGGTAGCAGTATATTACTACCCCCATATTATGCCTTTTTAATAAAACATTTCAGCAACCTTTTCACGGGTTCCCTCTATCTTTCTACCGTTGTAATTCAACACTGAGTTCTTTTCTATTAAATGCTTAACCTGACAATTCACGAGCTTGAGTTTCTTGGTATCAAAAACTGCTGTACCATACTCTGGTTTCTTTCTTAATGCTACCAAACCATAATAACAATTTTCGATATTTACATTCTCAATACTAACATGAGATAGATCTTTAGAAGCAGCTCCAATATTACAATTAGTAATATTAGTATTCTTCACCCAAAGTGTTGAACCTTCACCTCCACTAATTCCTTTATCTTGGATATTGGTGATTTCACAATTTTCTATATAAATTTGGCTGGTACTAAAATCGATGGCATCGTTTCCTACCCTGTCGAAGCTTGAATAATCTAATAAACCTGTACAAAAATCAGAATCAAAAGCATCGGCATAGATATCTTCAAACTTAGATTTGGTCACATGAAAATCGGATCGTATGATGTTTAACGCATCTTCACAATGATTTTTAAGGAAGCTGCAATTTGTAATATCAACATCTGATTCGTAAAAATTAACTGCTCCAGTTAGGTTCCAACCATCATACTCAAGTGTGTTTAAGTCTTCGAAAACCACATGAGACAATAGACTTCTTTTATTTGCTTGTAGCACAATAAATGCATTTGCAGTAGTATCAGTTGAGTATATTTTAATAGGCTGCTCTTTCGTCCCTAGCATATATACAGGCGAATGCGAAATAATGGTTCCTTCATTTAGGATATTCACTTGAGCTCCTGCTTCAAAAACTACTACTTTACCCTTAGGTACTAAAACTTTGCTTGTTAATTCATGAATTCCTCTAACTATTAACGAATCTCCTCTGTCTTCAAATAACTCACAAGTTTCTATGTTAAAGTTCCTCAATAATTCCTGATATGGACTAGGATTTGTATTCTTTCTAAACAACGAGAGTTCTGAGAACAGAATCTCCTCATGTCCTATCACACGATAGGCCAACTGGTTAGCATTAGAGGTATATCTATACTCAATAGTGGTATCAGCCATATTACCTTGATAAGCTTGAACATAAAAAGGTGATTCGAACAAATAAAGCATTTTACTGTTTTCATCTGCCAAACCTAGCACTTCAATTTCTTTACCAAAGAAATTCTCAACTTTAATATTAGCGATACCCAATTGTTCTTGGGAATAATATGCATTAACAAAAAAAGGTATAACAGCAGGTAAATAGGTGGTATCTCCCTTTACATTTTCTACAATTAGCTCGGTTTTATCATAAACTCCAGATTCTATACTATCCCTAAGCTTAGGCAATTGGGGACGCAAAATCTCAGCATTTCTCATGATAAAATGAGGATCGAAATCATAAGTAGTGAACTCTTCTGCAATTAATTTCGTGTAGCGACTTGTTTCTTCCAATTCACTGTCAATAAATTCTTGCAAGAATATGGGATCAGTATATTTCTCTAAATAGAATAGATATTTATCGAGAAATACTTTAGAAGTAAAAATATGCTTTAACATCTGATGTTCAGACTCCCCTATCCAGTTTTTATTCATGATAAATGCAGATAAAATTGGTTCTTCTTCCTCATCATAATAATCAGTGAAATTATCAAAATCAATAGGCTCTAGCTTACAAATAACTGGGTTAAAATAAAGTCGTTGGTTGTGCCAAACAATACCATGTCTACCATTTGTGATATCAATTAATGCCCAGTATCTGGCCAATACATCAACATTAAACAATTCCTCTACTGGACTTAATAAATTTTTATATTGATATACTAAACTATGTGCAATTTCAAATTGGCTTTTTAAATTAGGTTTGGCCAAGGTTTTACTCAAGCCAAAGGCACCAACTTTAGCTGCCTCATAATATGGATAATTATATATGAGATCGGTAGTCATTTCCTTTTGTCGCTCTCTCCACAAAGGGTTTTCATCAATCTTTAAGATAGGCCCTTCACGTCGCAAATTATATTCGATTAATTGTTTAGCAAAATGCTCTTCATAAGCATAGATACCTATACTCTGACCATTTAAATAAACAGGAGTGAACCCATACCTTGTAGTTAAAACATCTTCTTGATTAAACAATTGGTGGGCAAAATACTCATGTACAAAGTACCGTGTAACAGGGTTTTGTAATGAAAAGACTCTCATTCTTTTAAAGGTATAATCATCTCTCATTTTTGTTCTAAACGACCACTTTTGTCCTTCCAAATGGTCTAGCCAATCCCCCTTAAGGCGAGCCTTAATTGGCATGACCCTGTTTTCATCTGACATAACTCCTTTCATCCATTCTCCGTCACTAAAATGGATTCTACTCATAAAAGCATTATAACGCTTTTCATTGAACTTCTTCATCTTAGAATCAGAGAAATACAAATGTACCTTTTCATCATCTTTAAAATCGGGGTATTTAACCACTCCTAATTCTTTTATCCTCAGGTCATCAAAATATACAGAATCGCCATTTATATTCCACACATAAACTTTCAGAAGAGAAATATTTGGAGGAATCTGAACCTCAATCTCAATTTTCTCCCAATCATTTTCGTCTTTTTCAATTGATTCTTTTTGACCGATCCACAAACTTCTTACAATATCGCCTTGGACAACAAGAGCAGATTCTGCTGAATTGCCCTTCCGCCAAACACTTATCAAAAATCGCTCATCTCCTTTTATATTTTCAAAGTCAGTACTTAATCCATAAGCTTTTTCTTTAGTCAATAATACACTGTGCACTCCTGAATGACTCTCTTTTGAAGACAAAAATCCTCCAAGCTTCATGTTTTGATTTATCAAGGGCATGCCTGAATCATACCAAAAAACATTATCCTCATCTAAAGCGGCAGAATCGACAGAACAATAAATCTCAGGTCTTAATCCATCATTAGTATCCTGAAATTGACAAGAAGCAAACCAAATAGAAATAGCAAAAAATGCTATATTAAAATACCACTTAAAAGAATGTATGATATGGGTATGATTTTGCATATTTTATATTGCTAAATGATAATTAAAAACCTCTATACCAAATACATATTTAGAAAACTTCCCTAATCGAAAAGGCAGATATTTAGTCACATTACCAACTGTAGTATCATACTGCATATCATATTTCAATTCCAGTACAGTAATGTCTTTTTGCTTAACCATTTCCAAAAACCCTCTGTTTTTAGAACTGAAATTATAAAACGCCATCGTATGATCAATGGTAAATCTATAATGTTTATTAAATGATTTATAATACTTTCTCTTGTAAGTATTCAAAAGAGTTGGTGTTAAATACAAGAGCTCATCCACTACCCATGCCGGAATATCCGATGAACTAAATAACTTTTGAATTTCTTGTTTTGTTATATTTCGATGAAAATTAAATGAATTTAATTTGAAAGACAATTTCCTGCCAACAGCTCCAGTCTTCAATTTAAATTCTAAGATAGGAGATTCTACTTTGGTAAAAGTATCACCATACCATCTAATTCGCACTTTCACTCGTTTACTTTTGCCAAAATGATTATCGTAATAATTACGAAGATTTTCAGTATCGAAGTAGACATTATTAATTTGACGCTCGTAATAAGCAGGTCGAAAGGCGCCAGGATTCATCTTTACAATTTTCTCTACATAAGGCACACCACCTCTCTCAATGACGAACTTACGCTCGAATCGACTGGTTTTTAACTCCGTATATTCTTTACTTAAGGCCATTAATAAGCTTTACTATCTAAGAAAGATATATTCAATTCTGGGTATTTAGTTCTTACTTCAGTGCGGAAAGCTTCTAATTTTTCAGATTTTTTAATATCAGCAACAAAGGAAATTTCTAAAGTATCTTGATTTTCATCGTAGCGCTTGAGCTGAAACTTATTAAAATGGCTTTTCATAATGGACTGAACTTCTTTAAGTTTCACATCTGAATTACCTTCAGTATTTAAGGTAACGAAAAGATTTTGTGACTCATCGCGTCCATTTAAGAAGAAACGAGACCATAAGATCACCATTAAAACACCAAAAGCTGTAGCTACAATATATACTTGATTGGCACCAAGTCCTAATCCCATGGCAATGGCAAAGAATAGATAAGCTAATTCTTCTGGTTCCTTAATAGCAGCTCTAAATCGAACAATAGAAAGCGCACCTACCAAACCTAATGATAAGGCTAGTGAAGATTTTACGATAGTAATAATCAACATGGTTGTAAAAGCCAAAAGCATAAAATTCGCGCCAAAGTCTTTTCTATTTGACAGAGTCTTAGCTACCTTTTGGTAGGTTAAAGACAATAACCAACTCATAATGATGATAAGAACTGAGCTCACTAAAAAATCATTGACTGATAAGTTCACATTTTCTGTGATCAAAAACTTCTCAAAGAGATTCCACTTATTTTCCATAAAATAGGGTTTACATAATTTTTGCAAAAATATGATTATAATTTAAGCTATGAAATGTTTTCAAAATATATATTAATTTCAAACGAAACCTTTATAACTGTTTTTATGTCTATTTATTATTAACTTTACAGTTTATTATTTTATTGGGTACTTGACCACATTTTTACAATTTATGCATTATGAAAACACCACTTATCAGATTATTTCTTTTGATTTTCATTTTTTCTCAATCATTTTTTGAGTTGCTCAAAATAAAGGACAAGATGATTTTGAAGCTCCAACCAATCTTTATGTTACCCCAACTGGGTTCATAAGTTGGGACACTGTAAATGAATCTCAAAATGATTTTATGTTTTATCGAATCTGGATGGATGAAATATTTATTGATGATTACATTTGGGGAAACTGATATTACCTTGAAGAAAATAGTGTTTGGTTTCCTTTATTTATTCCAAACCAAATATATACAATAAAAATAGCAGCAATATATAGTTTAGGTTCGTCTGATGCCGTGTATTTTGATTTTATTTACCTCCCTTCTGGGTCCTTCCAAGGAGTCGAGAATGTTCAAATTGAAGACTTTGGTAATGATTTTTTATTCACTTGGAATCCCATTTCATCAAAAGAAGATGATTACGAATGTATTGGAACCAATATCTATAAAAACGATGAACTTTTGATGTTCGTTCCTTAACCTGACACCTCTTTTTTATATGAAAATGTTGACCCAGGATACTTTACTTATTGTTTGAGGAGAGTTTATACCGAAGATGGTGGCGAGCACTCTTGGGATTCCGATTCTGAAGAAAACTGTCTAGATGCTGGCTATAGTGAATCTCCTAACCCACCAAAAGAGTTAATTGCTTTCAGGACTGGTTCTAATCAAAGCACTGCAGTTTTAAACTGGACTCCTCCATCCATTTATGACAATAAGGAACTCTTACACTATAATATATACCGAGAAGGGGAATTAATAAATTCAGAACCTTATTTTGATACTATATATTACGATGATAATATAGGCCCAGAGGATATTTGCTATGAAATTACCGCCGTGTATAGTCAAGCGGGCGAATCTGAACCTTCAAATGTGGCTTGTGCTATGATGGTTTGGGGTACCAATGAACTAGAGATTAATACTTCTATATATCCCAACCCCGCTGCAAGTATATTAAAAATAGAAGCTGAGCACCAAATAAAGAATATAAAAATACTAAATGAGTTGGGACAGAACTTGATGATAAGTGGTGATATTATAAAACAATACTACCAACTTGATATTAGCGGCTTTGAAAATGGATTATATTTTTTAGCCATTGAATTTGAAAAAGGAGTCATCACAAAGAAACTGATCATTCAAAAATAATTCCTAAATTAGATCTCCACAAAAAATTTAATACAATGAGATACTATTTAGAAAACGAACACCTTCACATAGGTGTGAATGCCATTGGCGCTGAACTTTGTCACCTACAATCAAAAAAAAGCAATATTGAATATATCTGGCAGGCTGATCCTGATATTTGGGGGAATCACGCTCCGATCCTATTCCCTATAGTTGGAGGATTAAAAGAAGATAAATACATTTTCGAAGGACAAGAATACCATCTTCCTCGTCATGGCTTTATCAGAAGAAACGATCAATTGAAATTAGTTGAATACAACAAGACTGATTTAAAGCTCCAACTCTCGTCCAGCCCAATTACACTAAATTACTATCCTTTTGAATTCGACTTCCAAATTAGTTTTAGACTCCTCGATAAAACACTGAAAATCACTCATAAAATCATCAATAAAGATGACAAAACCATGTACTTCTCCTTAGGTGGACATCCGGCTTTTAATTGCCCACTAAAAGAAAATGAAAAATATGACGATTATTTTTTAGAATTTGAGCATAAGGAATATCTAAACACTTGGAATTTAGATAAAAATGGAATGATAAAAGAGGAGGGTGATTTAGTCATGAACCAGACTAATAAACTAAATCTACATCTAGATTTATTTAATAATGACGCAATAATTTTTAAGAATTTAAAGAGTAGACAAGTGAGTTTGAGTCACAAAAACCGTGGCCCGCAGCTAACGGTAAAATTTAAGGATTTTCCATCACTTGGAATATGGGCAAAGCCAAAAGCTCCATTTATTTGTATTGAATCCTGGCTGGGATATGCCGATTCTTCCGATACCAATCAAATATTTGCTGAAAAAGAAGCCATACTTAGTTTAGAAGCAGGGAAAGCATATACAGCTTCCTACTCCATTAAAATAGAAGACTAAACTATTTTACTAATTTTGTGTTCTAAAAATAACTTAAATGCGAAAGCTTCTATTTATTCTATTTGGATTCCCTCTTCTTGCTTTGGCTCAGCCTGGGAATTATTGGACAAATAGTTTTAATACAGAAGCTTCTTTGCTTTCTGGCGCAGTGGTTGGCGGCAATGCAGAAATTACTGCCATATTTTATAATCCAGCTGGGATTGCTGATATTGAAGAATCGCGAATAGATTTAAATGCTAGCCTTTTTAATTTAGAATATAAAAAATACACCAACCCCTTGGGTGAAGGTACCGAAATGGAGAATTGGGTTTTTAAGGTGTTTCCTCGTTTTGCTTCTTATCTTTTTCAATCAAAAAGAGTTAAACATACCAGTTTTCAAATTGCTGTTTTTAATAAAAATAGCACACAAACCTCCATCTATAATAGGGTACGACTCAGCAATACCAACATCTCCAATCAAATGTTTAAAGAGGAATACACTGGTCTTTTTGATTTGAATAGCAAATTTGATGATTATTGGGGAAGTTTTGGTTGGTCAACTAGGCTTAACGAAAAGTGGTCTATCGGATGTAGCATTAACATAAGTGTTCAAAGCTTAAATTATTTTCGTTCTGCCACAGCAAACATCACTCCCGTTGATAACAATCCTATTACAGATTCTATTCCAAGGGTTTCTAGCAATTGGCAGTCATATGAAAAACTAAAAGCATATAATTGGCGACTGATTGGGAAATTAGGCATATTATATAAAGCCAAAAATTGGAGTTCAGGACTAAGCCTCACCTTGCCCTCAATAAGATTATTTGGTGATGCAGATGTCAATAAAACAGTCAGTCAAAGCAATATATTTCATGATGGGCAATTTATAGATGATTTTTATCATAATGAGTATCCTCAATATGTATATTTTAAAATGCAAGATCCTTTATCTCTTTCTGTTGGCCTTAGATTTTCTCCCACAAAAAGCAGGAGCGAATACTATTTTACCATGGAATATTTCATGGCAATTAAAGAATATCAATCTATAGATCCAAGCAGAAAAACTTCCGATAAAAGCACATTAGGAAGCGATTTCTCGGCTTATAATTTCGGTAACAGGCAAATCATCAACTTTGCTGTTGGATACAAACTTTTCCTTAAGGAAAATTTGGGATTTCTTGCAGGGTTCAGAACCGACTTCAACCCATATATACAAGGTTATAATCCGAAGTTTTGGGAATCGAATGGATTTGAGAATTTAAATGTGGATTTATTTCACCTCACTGGAGGTGTGAACTTCAAATACCATAAAGCAGCCTTCGTTGTCGGACTTCAACATTCATATGGCTTCAAACAAAACCAAACCGAGTTTATCAATTTCTCGGAACCTGTTGCTTATAACCAAGACACCAAATTAGCCCTGCAAGGCAGCAGAAAAAACAATATGAAATACAGCTATTCCTCTTTGGGTTTTTACTTTAGCTTCTCTGTTTCCTTCTAAGCTTTTTCTCTAGGATAGTCTATACTAAAATGGAGTCCTATACTTTCCTTTCGCATCTGAGCCATTTTAATAACTAGATATCCTACATTTATTAGATTTCTTAGTTCACAAATCTCAATGGAAAGGCTTGACCTATCAAATAAAGATTCTGTCTCACGATATATAATTTCTAATCGATCAAGAGCCCTCTTTAATCTCACATTACTTCTTACAATACCCACATAATTACTCATCATTGATTGTAGCTCTTTGGTACTCTGAGTAATCAATACCATTTCTTCATTATCTATCACTCCTTCATCGTTCCAATCTGGAATACCTTCGCAAAACGAAACTTGATCGATGAGAGATTTGCTATCAACAGCAGCACGATGACTAAAGACTACAGACTCCAAAAGTGAGTTCGATGCCAGGCGATTAGCACCATGCAATCCGGTAGCCGCACATTCTCCAGAAGCATATAGGTTTTTAATGGAAGATTTTCCATTTTTGTCTACTTTTATACCTCCGCAACTATAGTGAGCCGAAGGAACCACGGGAATCTGATCTCGAGAAATATCCATTCCCAAATCTAAACATTTAGCATATACTTTAGGAAAACTATTCATTAAAGATTCCTTAGAAAGGTGCGTACAATCGAGAAACACATGTTCTTCACCGCTATGTTTTAATTCATTATCGATGGCACGAGCCACAATATCTCGAGGAGCAAGAGAGCCGCGTTTATCATAGTCTTCCATAAAAGCCCTTCCCTCACTATCCTTTAAAATCCCACCAAAACCTCTTAAGGCTTCGGTGATTAGAAAAGCTGGTTTCTCTCCTGGATTAAATAAAGACGTAGGATGAAACTGAACAAACTCCATGGATTCCACGTCTCCTTTGGCTCTATACACCATGGCAATTCCATCTCCTGTTGCTATTTCTGGGTTGGTGGTGCTGGCATATAAATTTCCAAGACCTCCAGTGGCTACCATAGTGATTTTAGCAAGAACAGTATGTATTTTATCTTTTTGAGGATTATAAACATAAGCTCCATAACATTCCACATCGGTGGTTTGTTTATCCCTTTTTAAATCAACATGAATATCTTTTCTCTTTCTTCTTACACGAATACCCAGATGATGTTGAGTGATAATATCAATTGTGAAATGGTTCTCCCATATTTCAATATTGGGATGATTTTGAGCTTTTTCTAATAAAGCCCTTTCTATTTCTAAACCAGTGCTGTCTTTATGATGCAACACTCTGTGTTCGCTGTGTCCTCCTTCTCTGCCCAACTCGTACTCTCCTAGTGAATTTTTATCGAACTGGGTTCCCCAATCTATCAACTCCTTAATTCTAGCTGTTGATTCAGTGATGGTCATCCTCACTACATCTGGATCACTCAGGTAATCACCAGCATTCATAGTATCTTCGATATGTTTTTCATAAGAATCAGGATTATACATAACCGCAGCTATACCTCCTTGGGCATACTTGGTAGCCGTCTCATCTGATTTGCTTTTGGTCACAATAAGCACACTTCCTTTTTCAGCTACTTTTAAAGCATAAGACAATCCGGCTATTCCTGAGCCTATCACTAAAAAATCTATTTCTTTACGCATAAAAACAATATTTAAGACACCAATGATTAGTCTATATATAATATTCTCATTACATCACTCCATCATCGCAGAAGATAGGCAATAGATGTAAGAATGGCTAAATTAGTGAAATGACAAAAACCAAAATCATTCCTCCCTAGTTTTTTTCAGATTTAAGTGAATCACGATCTGTAGAAATTCCTACTTTTGCATAAATCTATTTCATGAATTTTCAAAAGCCTCTTATTATTGATCTTAAACTAGCCTTGGAGAAAGCAGCAAAATACTGTGCCTACCAAGAACGATGTCATTGGGAAGTGGAAAGGAAATTAAAAGAATGGAATATTGATGAAGACATTCAAGACGAAGTGATTTCAGAACTTATTCAACAGAACTTCCTTAATGAAGAAAGATATGCCAAAGCATTTGTGCAAGGCAAAGTAAATATCAAGAAATGGGGACGATATAAGATAAAAATGGAACTACAATCACGTCAAATTTCCACATATTCTATAAATAAAGCACTACTAGAAATTGATGAGGAGAAATATATACTAAATTTGCAGGAATTATTACAAAAAAAGTCCCAGACTGTTATAGCTCAAAATGATTTTGAAAAGAAAATGAAACTTCTAAAATTCTTATCATCAAAAGGCTATGAAACAGAAATCATTAACGAACAGATAGAAAATCATGGTATTACAGGATGATATAAAAGCATTAAAAGCTCGAATAGATGCTTTGAGGAGGTATCTTTGACATTGATAGAAAGACAATCGAAGTCATAGAAACGGAAGAAAGAACACAGGCACCCGATTTCTGGGACAATGCCAAAGAAGCAGAGAAAATACTGAAAGAATTACGAAGCCTAAAGAAATGGGTCACAGATTTTGAGGAGGTCATAGAATCACATGGCGACCTAGAAGTCATGCTCGAGTTTCTACAAGCTGGAGAATCCATAGAAGAGGAGTTGGACGAGCAGTATCAAAGTTGCTTAAAGTTGATTGAGGATTTAGAGTTCCTCAACATGCTCAGCTCGGAAGAAGACAAGATGGGAGCCATCTTGAAAATTAATCCGGGTGCTGGCGGAACAGAAAGCCAAGACTGGGCCGAGATGCTCATGCGAATGTATATCCGTTGGGGAGAGGATAATGGCTTTAAGGTAAAAACCGTTGATTATCAAGAAGCCGATGTTGCAGGAATTAAAACAGTAAGCTTGGAGTTTGAAGGCGATTTTGCCTATGGATATTTAAAAGGAGAAAATGGCGTACATCGCCTAGTTAGAATCTCTCCATTCGACTCTGCTGGTAAGAGACACACTTCCTTTGCCTCGGTATATTCCTATCCTATTATTGACGATGCCATAGAGATCGCTATTAATCCTGCACATATTTCTTGGGATACTTTCCGTTCTAGCGGTCCTGGTGGCCAGAATGTAAACAAAGTAGAAACAGCAGTACGTTTAAAACACTCAGAAAGTGGATTGATTATAGAATGTCAAGAAACCCGCTCGCAAGGCCAAAACCGAGAGAAAGCCATGCAGATGCTCAAATCACAGCTCTATGAGATTGAGTTGAGAAAAAAGCAAGAAGCCTTAGATGCCATAGAAAATACGAAAAAGAAAATAGAATGGGGATCACAGATTCGTAATTATGTAATGCATCCTTATAAGTTAGTAAAAGACTTAAGAACCAGCTATGAAACTTCCAATGTCCAATCGGTAATGGATGGTAATTTAAACGGATTTATCAAAGCCTATTTAATGGAATATGGTTCTTCACATACTGAACAAAAGGGAATTTAATGGTAATAACAGCCTAATAATGATTAAAGGTTTCTCGTTACACTTTGAAATTAATGTGCTTTGGCAACTGAATAGGAAGAAGATATTTGCTTTAGACAAAGCTAAAAACAAAACATCGGTTAAATCAACTACTTTAAGGTCATTTTAATCACTTCAATTCTGTTTTCAGTCGCTTTCACTATTTTAAAACAGTAGTCCTTAATAGTTATTTCTTCGCCTGGATGGGGGATACTTCCACTATTGATGATAATATAGCCAGCTAGAGTTTCATAGTCTTCGCCTTCTGGAATTCTCAAGTGATATTTTTCATTGATATGATCTATTTCAATTCGTGCAGAAAACAGGTATTCTTTCTCACTGATTTTACGCTCTATTTGCATTTCTTTATCATGTTCATCTTGAATTTCGCCAAAAATCTCCTCCATAATATCTTCCATGGAAACGATACCACTGGTTCCTCCAAACTCATCAACAACTACAGCTATCGATTTATTCTTTTTAATGAATAAAGAAAGAGCCAAATGTGCCATCATAGTCTCAGGTATAAAATCAATTGGCCTCAGAATCTTCCCAAGATCCTCAGGCTTTCTAAACAAATCGAAGCTATGTATGTACCCTATAATATTATCAATATTATCACGATAAACCATTATTTTAGAGTGACCGCTAGCCACAAAAAGATTTTTTACTATCAGTAAATCCTCAGTCACTTCCACCGCTTGAACCTCTGTTCGGGGGATCATGCATTCTCTAATTTTTACGGTACGGAAATCAATAGCATTTTTAAAAATCTCTTTCTCTTGCTCTCCAATACTCAAACTTTCTTCAGCCTCATTTATATCCTGCACCAACTCATTGAGCTCGATAGACGAAAATTGCTCTTCTTCTTCTCTTAACTTTAAACCAAATCCAAATCGTAGAATTGCAGAGGCCATCCAATACACAAACACCACAATAGGCGTTAATAGATAATACAGAACAAAAATAGGGATAGTGAAGAATCTCAAAATCCTATTAGGATTAACACTGAATAAAACTTTAGGAATAAACTCAGCCATAATTAAAATAACTATCGTAGAAATAATAGTTTGAGCCAAAAGAATCATAAAATCATTACTCCCAAGTGGCCCAAGCATTTCAACCAATGGTTGCTGTAAAATCTTTGCTGCAGCAAATCCATAAAAAACCAAGGATACATTATTACCCAAAAGCAAAGTGGCAATGAGTTTGTTTGGATGCTTATATATGGCATATAACCAAGGCTTGGAACTTCCTTTCTTCTCAATCTCCATTCTTAAGCGAGAAGAACTTACAAAAGCTATTTCTAATCCACTAAACAAAGCAGAAAAAAGCAAACTCCACAGTATGATATAATAGTCATTCATCATTTTATGGTATCTTCTTCAACAATATCAATAGTAGCGCGAACCTGAAACAATTCAAAATGGTCTAAATTCTCACTGGCTCTCATACTATCACCGTGCATGATCCTTCCATTTTCTTTAATGGTAACAAAAGCATCGTTCCACACCTTCTGCTTAGCTTGGTCCCAATAAAGCACTTCTGTGAGAAGTTCTTTACCTTTTTTATGATCGTAGATAATGACATTCTTACGAACTTCCATCATCTTTTTCTTTTCATAACTAATGGCATAGTCCGATTCTATTTCCGAGGTCAGAGCATCAATGGAATCGTAGAAAAACACATGTATTCCATCGGGGAATAACATATAGGGATCATCCCCATAATATTTTAATAATTGTGGGCTTTTCAGAACTACCTTTAAATGGCCTGAATCAGAAAAATGCACCACTATATTTTTGGCCGATTCAGCTGGCAAAGTATCCTGACTGGTAAGATTTTGGATGGTAGCCATCTCATTCTCACAAGAAAAAAGCATAGCCAGTATAAAAATACTGGCCATGCTTTTCGCGATAAAACGATATGTTTTTAGTATATTCAATTACATTTATTTAGCTGCTCTCACAGTTGTATTTTCGTTAATCCAGCATTCAACTTTATAAGGAGCACCTTCTACCAAGTCGTGGAAGAAGATTTTATCCACCTGAGGGAAGTATTTTGACCAAGTAGCTATTCTTTTGTTAGCAAGCTCTGCTAATTCTGGATCCGCTTTTTTAGCTTGATAATACTTATCTACAGCAGCCCAATAAGCTGTTTTCTTAGTTAAATCATTATCTCCACATTGGTCAGCTGAAGCAGCATACATATCACCAATTAAAACATAAGACATACCGTCTTTAGGGTTTAATTTTAAAGCTTTAAGGGCATAAGTTCTAGCTTTAGGGTATTGATTTAACTTATAATAGATTTTCCCTAAATCACTTAAGATGTCCGCTTGTTCTCTTGGGTCTTCAATCATTCCAACAGCTTCTTCCATCAATACAGCAGCATCAGTATAGTTCTCTTTAGCAATTAGCATTTTACCCATGAGCATAGCTGCATTTGGTGTTGGCTCTAGAGTGTATAGTTTTTCAGTAGCTGTAAAAAACAATGGAGAATCAGTACACTTTTTCTTTTTCAAGATTTTAGTTACTTTTTTCAAAAGGTCAATATCTTCTGGTGTTTCTTCCATTTTCTTTGCATAAATTCCAACTAAGGCATCACAAGTAGCATAAGGCTCAAAAGTCTTTTCTACATTACCTCTTGCATTTTCCCATCGTGCTAATAATTTAGGGTCATCTGCACTGGCATCAATATTTTCATCAATCAAAGTACTTAATTCATCGTAAGTATCTACAACAAGTGTCTCTTCAGCTTTTCCCATTTTAACCATCTTGATGGTAGCACGGAAATAATAAACCAAATTTGATACAGAAGAATTCCCTTGCTCCAAAGCAACAGATTCTTTTAAATAATTATATGCTTTCTCCGCATTTTCAGGAGATTTCTGCATCAACTCAACACCTAATCTTCCATAAAGGTCACCTTTTTGGCTTTGTCCTTTTCTTGTTGGGAAGTTTTCTAAGCGTTGTAAATATATCATCTCAATAGAATCCACATAGGCTTGCTTTTGCTCTTCCGGTGCTTTATTGAACCTAAATTCCATCATTTTAACACCATCCAAATACATATTCTGAGAAGCCATAGGACAGCCATTATATACTTTTCTCCAAGGTTTGATGGCATCATTAATAGCTTCACTTTTATAACCAGTAGACTTCCATTGCTTAAAATATTCTCTGTATAAAGAAAGATTAACAATACAGGTTGCACTATCTTCACCGTATTTACCATCCCCAAATAATTCACTATTATTGGTATTCAGGTTTTCCTCAAAATTATAGCTGTTAGAACTGGCAAAACTTGAAAGGCCAATTAAAACTGCTATTGCCGTGTATAGGATCTTTGCATTCATGATACTCTATTTTTTATAAATATTTACTTTTTCTAAACCAGGTTTCTTTTATCGAAACTCCTAACATTACTCTAAAGAATCTTTCTTGGATGAGTCCTTTTTCTACCGTCCCATTTTGTCCCAATTCGAAACCTAAGTTAACAAAGGTTTGACTCTTTCGCAAAGGTAAGCCAAATCCGACAGATAAAGCATACTCTTTCATTTCACTATCAGCAAACTTCATGCCGAGATGCTCATATCTAAATCCCATACGATAATGAACCATCTTCCAATAAGCAGATAGGTTGTTGCTTTCAGGGATAAATTCCGCTCCAATATTTGCTCTTAATTTATTACTTAAATCAAGTTGACTATCCAAATATTTGAAATCTTTCCAATTCTCAAAACGAAAATCAGCAGCTACTGTCAATTTATCCTTCTTTACCCAACTGACTCCAAAACCTAAGGAATAAGGAAGCCTAACGCTGTTTTTCTCTTTTTCCCAAACGCGAATTGTATCTACTGTATTATTGTTATAAGTGTCATCACCCAAATAGGTAACTGCTGCATAATCTGTTTCTGCATTTAATTTAGATTCGTTTCCGTAAGTCAATCCAAATCCTAAAGTATTATTGGCATTCAAAGGCAAATGATATTGCATACCCAATTCAAAGAATAATCCATTTAAATGAACAGATTCTTTTACTAATGAATTAAAGATATAAGCCGAATCAGGGAAATTCACTGTTCTTGAATGCTCTAATTTACCAAAATAATAAGAAGAGTTGATACCAAATGCCAATCTCTTGTTAACGGAAAAAGCATTAGACCAAGAAATAGCGTCCATTCCGCCATCGCCATCATACAAATACTCTGCACGCCCCACATTATCAATATCATCAAAGTCGTTTACCTCATATCCCACACTAGAATATGGAAGCAGAAGAACTCCAGTTTTCCACCATCGTGTTACAGGAAATGCAAATGCCAGATGATTGATGTTTGCAGAGGAGAATGAACTTTCCAAATCGTTGGTACGATAGGTAGAATTATTCATGGACACGCCCACACTTCCAACAAATGAAAGACTATCAATACCTGACAATCCAGCTGGATTCATCATATTGATATACATGGGGCTTCTCAGTGCAATATCCACACCTCCCATGCTAAGCGCTCTAATGTTTCCCTTAGCATAGCTATCACCTAATCCAATAAAAGAATAAGGAGAAGTTACAGTCCCTTGAGAATAGCCAAATGAAGCCATTCCTAGCAAGATGGTCAACACAAATAGTAGTTTTTTTCTATAGATCATTATAGTCCAGTATATAATTTAAGCCTTCGAGCACTAAATTTTCGCTTGCAAAGATGTCATATTTTAGGCTTTTTTCAAAATAAATAGCATCTCCACCTGTTAAAATAATTTTTAAATCTGAGAATTGATTCTCATATGCTTGTATCATGGTACTTAGCTCAGCTATGGCACCATTCACAATTCCACTTTGAAGACAAGATTCTGTATCATCTCCAACTAATTTTACTTGTAATCTAGGTTCAACTAATGGCAATTGATCCGTAAAATGATTTAATGCCTTAGCTCTAAGATGAATTCCCAATGAAATAGCTCCTCCAAGATAATTAGCATCTTTTGTAAGGATTTCATATGTTATGCTACTTCCTGCGTCAATAATTAACACATTCCGATTGGGAAAACATTTAAAAGCGCCAATAGCCGCAGCAATCCTATCTTTACCAAGAGTTACAGGAGTTTTATATGCATTATTAATGGGTATCTTAGTTTCATGATCGAATAACAGAAATTGGAAATTTTGCTTTAAATAATGTAGAAGATGCAAATCGATATGAACTACCGTGCTCAAAATAGCGCTATTCATTTGCGGATACTTCTGTCTAAATAGCTCTATAATTGTGACAATATCTGAGCTGGTAGATTGTAATTCCACCAAGCTATCGCCATGAAAAACAGCTGCTTTCCTTAATGTATTGCCGAAGTCTAATACCAGTTTATAATCCATGAATGTTAATTAAAGGCCAAAACTACTTGATTTTATGTCAACCTAAAGATAATGACTGCTATTCTTAACAATTATTAACCCCGAACTAGTCGTCTCATCATAAGATTCATCCAAAGAAGATAGAACACTGATTTTGCGGATGAACACTGATTATTTCTTAGATATTCATGAATTCTCACAGATGAAGCCAATTAACACCAATTCCATTTCTCCCAATCACCAGTTCGCCTTTCTCCCTTTCTCCAACTCTCCTGCTCATTAAAATAACAATCTCATATGTTTACACGATTCAAAAACGAAACTTCAAACTTTAATTAAAAAAATCTGACCATTTCTTTATCTTTGCAAAAATTTTGAAAAAATGGAACTTACAGCTCTTAATGCCATATCTCCTATTGATGGAAGATATAGAAGTAAAACAGAAAAATTAGGGGAGTATTTCTCTGAGGAAGGTTTGATTAAATATCGCGTTCAAGTAGAGGTGGAATACTTCATTAGCCTATGCGAAATCCCTCTTCCTCAATTGAAAGATTTTAATTCTAATCTTTTTAAGGATTTACGCCTTATTTATGAAGCATTTAAAAGTAGTGATGCCTTAAGAATTAAGGATATTGAATCCATAACGAATCACGATGTAAAAGCTGTGGAGTATTTCTTAAAAGAAAAATTCGATGCCTTAAACCTGAGCCAATATAAAGAGTTTATCCATTTTGGACTCACCAGTCAAGATATTAATAATACCGCTACTCCTTTAAGCTTAAAACTTGGATTTGAAGCCGTGATTATGCCTGCTTTAAATGAACTTAGAGAACTATTAATGAGTAGAGCAAATGATTGGAAAAACATTCCCATGTTGGCTCGTACTCATGGACAAGCAGCTTCTCCAACTAGCTTAGGAAAAGAGATTTATGTTTTTGTGGAGCGTTTAGATAATCAATTTAAAATGCTTGAACAAATCCCTTATGCTGCCAAGTTTGGTGGTGCTACAGGTAATTTCAATGCACATCATGTGGCTTATCCTCAGATTAATTGGGTAGAATTTGGAAATAAATTTGTTGCTGAAAAGCTAGGGCTTTCTCGTCTACAAAATACCACTCAAATTGAGCATTACGACTATATGGCTGCCTTTTTCGATAATTTGAAAAGAATCAATAATATCATGATGGATTTGGACCGTGATATCTGGACTTATGTCAGCATGGATTATTTTAAGCAAAAGATTAAAAAAGGAGAAGTTGGTTCTTCAGCTATGCCGCATAAAGTAAATCCTATTGACTTCGAAAACTCTGAAGGAAATATAGGACTAGCTAATGCCATTATGGAGCACTTGGCAGCAAAACTGCCCGTTTCTCGTTTACAAAGAGACTTAACAGATTCTACAGTAACCCGTAATCTTGGAGTACCTCTAGGACATATGATTATTGCCATTCTATCTTTACAAAAAGGATTAGGTAAATTGATTCTTAATGAAGCCAAATTAGCTGCTGATTTAGAAAACAACTGGCCTGTAGTTGCTGAGGCTATCCAGACTATTCTGCGTAGAGAAAACTATCCAAATCCTTATGAGGCGTTAAAAGATCTAACCCGTACCAACGAAAAGATAAACGCAGAAAGCATAGCTGTTTTTGTTGAGAATCTTGAAGTTTCGGATGCTGTAAAGGAGGAATTGAAAAGAATTACACCTTCTAATTATACCGGAATCATCAATTTCTAATAAAAAATATAACTGTCTGAATTTCTAGATAGCGTAGACTCAGTTTTTTTTGTTTGCCCCTACTCTAAAGGAATCAAAAAAAAACGATATTACCTACGATGTTCAGACAGCCATCATAATATCATACACCTCAAACAAAAGTGAAAGTCAGCGGTTTTACCTTCATCAGAAATGCAGTACTCTACGATTATCCTATTGTAGAAAGCATCCAAAGTATTTTACCACTTTGCGATGAAGTAGTGGTTGCCGTTGGAAAATCGGAGGATGCCACTTTAAAACTTATTCAGGATATTCCATCGGGTAAGATCAGAATTATTGAAACCGAGTGGGATTTGAGTTTACGAGAAGGTGGTAGAGTTCTGGCAGAGGAAACCAATAAGGCATTAGCCCATGTGAGCAAAGACAGCGATTGGGGTTTCTATATTCAAGGCGATGAAGTGGTTCATGAGAAATATCATAAGACCATAAAATCTGCTATGAATAAATATAAAGAGGATGGTGAAGTTGAAGGATTGCTCTTCAAGTACCTACACTTTTATGGTTCCTATGATTTTGTTGGAGACAGCCGAAAATGGTATAGACGAGAAATACGAGTGATTAAAAATAATCCCAATTTCCAGTCTTATAAAGATGCACAAGGCTTCAGAAATAATGGACAAAAGCTCCAGGTAAAAGAAATAGATGCCTATATATATCATTATGGCTGGGTGAAGCCTCCCGAGATGCAATCTGCCAAAATAAAGAACTTCCTCAGTCTTTGGCATTCGGATGATTATGTGGCCAAAAACCAACCTCAAGGACAATTTGATTATAGCCAAATAGATAGCTTAAAACTCTTCGATGGAACGCAGCCTGAGGTGATGAAGAATAGAATAGAGAAATTAAACTGGAGCTTTGATTTCGATCCTACGAAAAAGAATTTCGGATTAAAAAACTGGTTTCTTTATCACCTGGAGAACTTAACTGGGATTCGTATTGGGGAGTATAAGAATTATCGGAAGGTTTAGAAAGTTGAATGCTTGAATAAGTTAATGAAAAAATGATAGAATAAGTGCTTTTTCCTACACTTTACAATTCCTTACTACTCTTTACAATTCCATACCCTTCCTTACAACCCTTTACTTTTCCTTACAATTCTTCAAAATAATACAGCCAGTACAGATCATAAGATCCATACCAGCTGGTATTCCTTTATTCATTAATAATTTAGAGGCTTAGGTTATTCTTTCTTCGCCTCTATTTTTATTTTTCTTCTTGGGAAGTAAAAACCTTCTTACCTGCATAGGCCCCGCTTAAAGCCACCAAAATAGTTAGACCAGAAGCAATAGGAGCGCCACCGCCGGGAGGAGCATCACCATTGGTTCCATGACCACCAGGCATTCCTGGAGGATCGGCTTGAACAGGACTCGTGATTAAAAATGCGGCAACCATAATAAGACCAATGGCTAATGTTTTAAATATATTTTTCATTTTTCAAATTTTATTCGTTTTCATCCACTTTAAAAGCATATTTCTATTTGCGCTACTAAGTGGTCTTATTATTTCTTATAAACCTTGTTAGTATATACGACATCTTCACTCTGGATAGTCACCAAGTAAATACCTGTACTTCCGTTTACAGATATGCGTTTCATACTCTCCTTACTCATTTGAGCTTGCCCCACCAACTGTCCATTAGTATTATAGATAAAGATGTCCGCATCTAAATCTTGAGCATGATTGATATAAACTACATCCTCCACAGCATAAACCTGAGGTGCATTTTCTTCACTTAATTCCTCAACAGCGGTTACGCCATTAAAATGTAATAGGAAACGATTGGCATTGTCTTCTGTGGTGGCTTGGAAGGTATATGAAGGATTCTCACGAACATTAGTCATGATTCCTGTCTCCAAATCTTCTAAATTAATTCTTACCGTATTAAAGAAAGAATCCATTCCTGAGAAATCTAATGTTAGTTCTTCGTTTTCTTGAAGATATAAACCAAGAGGAACTGTAATCGTTTCTTCGGAATGGTTTAAACAATTTATTGAATACTGTATACCGTCTATTTCAGAATAGATTTGTGGGATGGTTGCCCAACCGAAGAGTTTGTATGCATCAGCATGGAAATCAAATTCCTCAGTGGCATCATCTCTAAACTGGAAGTATGTTTTATTAGATGAGTTATCACCAACTAAATCTACAACTAAAACCTCTTCAAAAGCATTTGATGACTTCTCGTACTGATTTGTGGTATGTACCTGATCATCTGTCGCAATACCTATCGAGGAAGCTGCACTTACTTGTACAAAGAATCCTTGATGTGGAGGAATATGACCATTAGGAAAATCACTAACAGCTGCTCCATTTGATGACTTATAAGTACCATCGGCAGGATTTACAATATAAAATGCACCTCCAATATTTCCTGCAGAATTATCCAAAGCTGTCCAATCTAGTCCTGAACAATATGGATTTCCTATTAAGTTCCAACCATCTCCTTCTCCAGCAGTATAGGTTAATGGTATTCCATTAACACCTACAATATATGAGCTAGAATTTAAACTACCTATAAACTCAAAAACACCACCTGTATTATCAGCAAATAAATAGCCTAAACCATTTTGAAATTCAGTTTGACCAAATGTTCCACCCTCATAATTAAGCCATTTCTCATCTGCTACAGTAGTTTCTCCCCATCTGTACAAATCAAACGTTCCACTTACAAAATCAGACCCCGAAATGGTCATATTATGAACTGGAGATGATAGAAAATGCCAACCATCACTGTTACCAGTATAGGGAGTTATATATCTTTCAACTGTAGTACTAGTGAAAGATAATTTCTCTTGCCCAGTTAATGATGCATCACCTGATGCGTCAGATTTAAGAGTTATTGTATTACATTCACCATTGACATCTACAGTTAAAGCTCCAGTTGTTTGAACAATAACATCATCATGCTGCCCTGGCACTCCATGGCCCCATGTAGAGCTACTACTCCAGTTGCCACTTCCAGAGACAATGCAATCTGCAACCCATTTATAATCGTCTGTGTTTTTTAAGCCGATATGAGTTCCAAAGTAAGCCTGAAGATCACCTTTAAGTATTATCAGTACTCCTTCATTAAGAAGAACATTGGATAAACCTAAGATTTCTCGAAGACCGTTGTCTGGAAGTTGGACGTATACCATGTTCAAATGATTTGTCTCATCCACATCATCCGCAATAGCAATATTTGTGCTACTGGAAAAAGGAGCCTCGATATTCACATTTGTTTCTGAAACAATATTTCCTACAATATAGCCTTTTACCCATTTATCACTAGTTCCAGAATTACTTAAAGCAATTGCCTCGGCACAAGAGTAAGGATTACTCATACTTCCATCACCAGAATTTGTGATATCAAAAGTACTACTTTCTAAAGATGAAATTTCACCTCCATCAGTATCAGCAGCAGTAATAGTTCTTCCTATAGCTTCAGTAGAAAATTTAAGATTACTAAAAGTTGCTACCCCGTTACTTGCATCTAAACTTGTTATTGCTGAACCAGAAAATGTTCCAGTAGTGGTCATAGTTACAGTGGAGCCTCCTCCATTTTCATCTGCATCCACATTTCCATTTTCATCTGTAAAAGCAACCTCAACAGCTGGGTTCATAGCAACATCAATACTTACATCGCTTGGCTGTTGGTTATAAGTAAACTGAGTAGCGTCAACGTCGATAGTAAAATCGTTAGAGTTAAAATCACCACCGCTAAAAGTAGCCATAAAACCGGTTCCACTAGCATCAGAAGTAAACCCATGATTATCTGCATCCACCATAAATGAGAGAATTTCGCCATCGGATAATCCAGATGCATTCAAATAAATAGAAAGGGTTAACTCTTCAAAATCTCCATCTGCAATATCAAGATTACCTGAAGAAATTGTAAAATCTATATATGTATCTGTTATATCTACTGTTGCAGTAACATCAGAGCTACCATCATTTAATACAGCTCCCTGAATATGATCAGTCCAATCTGCTGTGTTAGTAGTATGTGGTTTAATTCTTACTTTTGATATATGGGTTGGTAATCCGTCGGTATCTCCACCATCACCAATATACATATTGAAGACACTTACTCTTTCAGCATACGTATCATCTAATGAACTAATACTATTAGCCCCAGGTTGAGATCCTGTGGTATATGCTTCTGCGTCGGTATCATTTCCTCCACCAAAAGCCGTTCCTTTTAAAATAATATTATCCACCCCAAAAGCTTCATAATTCGCATTGGCGTCACAAACAATTTTTATATTCATCGAAGTCCCTGTACCAGAGAAATTATTCGTCGCAATTGTTGTCAGGGCATATGTAAGGGTTGTCCCATTTACTGTATTAATTCCACTAGATGCATTTCCAGTCAGCGAAATAGGTTCATTAGTACCATCTCCTCCAGCAGCAAAGCTAAACAATGTATTCCATGTTCCTCCATCAATTTGATATTCTACAAACAAATCATCTGCCTCATCCCAATCACTAGGTACTGCACCAAAGTCTGCATAAAGCTCAAAATTATCATACCCAGAGATACTGATAGATGAAAATAATAATTCCCCAGGGCTTCCACTGTTAATAGTATTAGGGTTTGAACCAACAAACAACCAGCTATTTGTAACATTTGTATAAGGCCCCACTGATCCCTCATAAATATCACCATTCGATGGTTCTGCCCTATGAAAATATTGATCTCCAGGATCACTACTTGGTGTTTGCGAAGGAGTATGAGAATAACCAGTTAAATCCGTCTCAAAATCTTGAGAGTATAACACATCCTGCCCAAAACCAGCAAAAGCAAACCCAACAAACAACAATAAAAAATAAATCTTTTTCATAAATAAGTATTTTAAGTATATACGTTAATTGAAAATCCGGCTGCGTAAACAGCGGTTAATTTTGGTGAGTTCTTCCAGAAATTTCTCTCTAATTAATATAGAGCAAACATAAACAAATAGGTTTTTTGGATAGGTATTCCAATGTAATGTTTATGTTAAGAATCGAGCTTGATTAGCTAATGTGCGAATATAGAAGATATTATGAAAATTTCAAAATCAATTTATCAAGAATGTGTTGAAATCTTTTGAGGAGGGTAGCAAAGTAGTGACGAGCTGGCGATAAGCAAACTGGTATGTTTGGAGATTAGGGTTTCTGTAGAATATGTTTAAAGTTTAAAGTTCAATGTTTAAAGTTCAATGATGAGTATATGTATAGAAATTAGGTCTCAAATCGAAGGGGTGAGGAGGAGACTGGGAGACTGGGTGGATTGGGGAGGAGGGGTTTCGGTAGAATATATTCCATGTTCCAAGTTTAAAGTTTAAGGTTGAGTATAAGTATAGGAATTTGGTTTTAAATCGATGGGGAGAGCTGGAGAGGCGGGGGAATGAGTGAATAAAGAAAATAGGAAGTTCCTTTATGAACTTGTGGCTTAGCGTGATGTTTTTTGAGAAAGTAAAGAACAGTAAGAAAAATTACCAAAACTTAGAAAAAGCATTTATTCTATCATTCCTGTATTTTACCATTCTATCATTACAATCCTTTGTGCCTTAGTGTCTTTGTGACCACACCCCTACTTACGCAACTCAAAGTTCTTACCTAGATAAACCCGTCTCACATGCTCATCTGAAGCCAATTCCTCGGCTGTTCCACTTTTTAAAACAGAACCCTCAAATAGTAAATAGGCCCTATCGGTAATCTTCAAGGTCTCATGTACATTATGATCAGTAATCAGTATGCCAATATTCTTTTCTTTCAACTTACTAACGATGGCTTGGATATCTTCTACAGCAATAGGATCTACTCCTGCGAATGGCTCATCTAAAAGAATAAATTTAGGATCTGCGGCTAAACATCTGGCTATTTCTGTTCTTCTTCTCTCTCCTCCCGACAATTGAATACCATGGCTTTTTCTGATATGCTGTAATCCGAATTCATCGAGTAGAGAATTGAGTTTTTCTTCTCTTTCATTAGCATTGAGCTTGGTAAACTCCAATACTGCACTGATATTATCCTCTACACTCATGGTACGGAATACGCTGGCTTCTTGGGCTAAATATCCTATTCCCAGCTGTGCCCGTTTATACATAGGCTCCTTGGTAATCTCTTGATCATCTAAATAAACAGCTCCATCATTGGGTTTAATCAATCCTACCATCATATAAAAGCTAGTGGTTTTCCCTGCTCCATTTGGACCCAAAAGCCCAACTATCTCACCTTGTTGCACATTCACTGTCACCCCTTTTACCACGGTGCGCTTGCCATATTTCTTGATGATGTTATCAGTTCTTAATATCATGGTACAAATTTATAAATTAAATGATAGCCTGTTAGGGGAATAATAATTTCGATGGGTGGATTTATGATTTTTTATACTAACACAGAATGCGGACAACTGATTTGACTGATTTACACTGATCTATTCTTAGAAGTCCACGGATTTTCACTGATTTATTTCTCTAGCTCGCCAGTTCACTATCTCTCCAGCTCTCCAATTCATTCATTCATTCATTCATTCATTCACACTCCAACTATCTAGCTCCTATATATTGTATTTTCACGCAAAGAAAATGCAAAGGAAAATCGCGAAGATCGCAAAGAAAATGGAACGCAGATAAAACGGATTTAATGGATTTGCACGGATTGATTTACCTTGAATACTTGACGCTGCGGTATGGACTAGCTTTAAAGCTTGAACTTTCTCCAGCTCTCTAACTCTCCAGCTCTCCAGTGACGCTATCCCATTAATGGCTATCATCCCTTACATTAGACCAAGTTTAGTTTTCATTTACTCAATCTACGACAGAATAATAGACAGGCTCAACCCTCTTAGGTTTTGGAGCCCTATTATTTAATTTAAACCACTAACTTTTAACTATTAGTGTTCACTGTTAACTGTTAGTTTTTAGTCGTTAGTTGTTAACTAAAAACTAAACTCAAGGGCAAAGAAAATACCAAATTTCTGTGCATTAGGATGATCGAAATGATTCATTCTCCAGATAAAATCCACACGGGCTATTTTGAAGATGTTTTCAATACCAACACCCATTTCGTAATATGGTCTGGTTAGTGAATAAGAATAGGATGGGAAGACTGAGAATTCCGCATTAGCCTCACTAATATTTCCTATGATTCCTTTGGCATGGATTACCTCGCGCCATTTTAGCTTACGGAGTAAGGGAATATGGTTAAAGAACAAACCATCGAAGTGATGGGTATAGAAAATGCTTACATATTCATCATTGATAAACTCATAATAGTTCATCAGGTTATAGGCATATTGGTCGCTGATTAGAGTTTGGTTACCTGGGGCTACTTCTAAAAGCGGATAAGGAACGGTTCCCCATAACTTACCTCCCTCTATCACATATTTACTCCAGCCAATACTCCCCACATTAAACCATTGTTTGGTTTGGAATATCATTCTAAAATATTCTTGATTGGAAGCAAAAAGACCGGGGATTCCATAAGTGGCATTGAGCTCAAAAATAGGATACTTAGTTCCTAAGCTAACCCGTTCAAACTCCCCCATCAAAAAACGTTCTTGATAGGCAAACCTCACTTTAACACTAATCTCCGAGGTTTTAATAGCAGCCACCTCAGCATACCCATCACCATCTTTAATCTCAAAAGTAGCCCCGCCTACCGGATACATTTTTCGCTGATTAAAAGTCAATTTAGTATTGAAACCATTAAACCACTCATGGTCATAAAATAATTTATAACCCTCCACTAAAGATTGCTTATCATTGGGGCTTCTTCGGAAAATGGAAGTCAGGAAATTATCTTCTGAAAAAGAAGTACTCCGTTGACCCAATTGCTCTAAATCGTATTTAAAATCAGCACCAACTTTACGATAAGGATTCTTCTTGATCATATACAAAAAGCCTCCTCCACCTTTTATTTGTTCATCTCTAAATCCATAAGCGGCATAACCATGGAGCATTAAGCGCGTTGAGAAATCGTTACTCGTTCTTCCTCCCAACCTCATGCGAAATCCTTCTATGGTATTATAGCTAATGGTTTTATAGGTGGGCCCAAACTCAAATTTTTCCCATTTCAGATAGCCACTGGTGAGCATATACATCACATCCACATAGGTGCGAAAAAGTGGGATACTCTTTACAGAATCTACCATCTCATAAATCCCTTGCTGATTTCTAGTGAGCGGAACATCACGATTCTGACTCCAATAGCTTTCATCTTTTTGATCCACCCGATCTGTCAACAACACATGAACAGGACTAGAGAAAATACTATCTGCTGGCTGTTGGTTGAATTTAAAATCGGAATAATAACTGGTTCGGCTGGTATAGAAACCAGGCACCTTCATGGTATTCTCAATGATGTTTAAATCCAATACAATCTTATCTTTGGAAAGCACCCATTTATCTTCTACCAAATCATATTCCAAACTCATGGCAATATCATTAATATAATTGATATTGGCATCTACAGCAGCTTTCATGTCTACTCGTGCAACAGCAAAAGTAGTATCATGAATCCAAAGTTCTCCAACAAAAGTCAACTCCTGTTTTCGCTTGGGTTTAAACATTAAATGGAAACAAGATTTCGAGCCCATCATGGTGGTATCTAATATGATATAATCATAGGTAGACCTTCCATTATTTGAAATGGGGCTGATAAAGTTTTTATCGAAAATGGAGATATAATTATCGTAGACATTTACTTCTTGGTATAAGCCTCCCATAAACTGACTGAGACTTTCATTTTCGAAACCAGACATCTGAGAACCCAAAATCACTTCACGAGTAGAACTAGGACTGGCACGACGATAAACTCGGCTTACTGTTTCCGTTAAAAACAAAGGCAAGTAAGCTTTTCCATTTACAGTAGAAGTATCTATATAATTAAAGACCACTTGAAATTTTTTGAGGAGTCTGTTTTTTTGAAACCTGTCGTTCACATTATTGGCATCCACTTGAACTTTATTATAAAGTCTGTATTCGAGAAACTCATACTCTTTAGGATTATTCTCTTCTTTATGATTAATGATTTTATTAAAAAGGATAACCATGGGGTCAGATTCCGCAAATATCTCCACTTCATTAAGACTAAACTCTGAGGGTTCTAAGAAGTATTCAAGCTTCTGAAAAGAGCCTTTTTTTATTCTTTTATAATCATTATGAAATCCCAAAGAAGAAGCCACCAAAGTATCGGAAGGAATATCTACTTCTAGGGAGAACTCTCCATCAAAACCAGCAGACACACCAATAGTGGTATTTTTAAAATACACATTGGCAAAAGGGATGGGCTCTTTACTGTGAGCATCCTTAACCACTCCCATTATTTTTGTTAATTGAGCCAAAGAAAACAGAGGAATCAATAACAATAGAAGTAGCAATAAAAGATATGGTTTTTTAAATGACATGGATGTTAAAGAATCCCTTCTTTTAAAATATCATGAAGATGGATAACACCTACATATTCGCCATTTTTGGTCACCAAAACCTGAGTGATATTATTCATACGCATCATATTTAAGGCATCTACCAATAAAGTATCATGAGCAATGGTCTTAGGAGCGACATTCATAATTTCTGCCGCAATTAACTTTGAATAATCCACCTGAACCTGCAACATTCTACGTAAATCACCATCGGTAATCATTCCTTTGATTTCCCCATCATCAATTACAGCAGTAGCTCCAAGCCTCTTTGTGGTCATTTCTACTATCACGTCCGAAATAGAAGTACCAGAATTCACCATAGGTTTCTCATTATTATTAAAGATATCCTCAGCTTTAAGGTATAATTTCTTTCCAAGCGCTCCTCCGGGATGTACTTTTGCAAAGTCTTCGGTGGAAAACCCTCTCATTTCGAGTAAGGCCACAGCTAGGGCATCTCCCATAACGAGTTGTGCAGTAGTAGAAGTAGTGGGTGCCAAATTATTAGGACAAGCCTCTTTTTCTACAGTAACGTCTAAAACGAAATTAGCTTTTTGAGCCAAATAAGAATCTGTATTTCCAGTGATGGCAATGATGGTATTTCCACGGAATTTAATCAGCGGTAATAAGACTTTAATCTCTGGAGTATCTCCACTTTTACTGATGGCCAATACCACATCATCTTTTAAGATAATCCCCAAATCGCCGTGAATAGCGTCCGCTGCATGCATAAAAATGGCAGGTGTTCCTGTAGAATTCAAGGTAGAAACAATCTTCTGCGCAATATTGGCACTCTTACCAATTCCAGTCACTATCACTCTTCCCTTTGAAAGAAATACGGCTTCTACAGCTTTCGCAAAATCTTCGGTAAGTTGATTCGACAAGTTTTGTATACCTTGTGCTTCTTGCTCAAATACTTTCTGAGCAATTTTTTTGATATCCTGATTTGCTTTCATAATTATGCATGATTTGAATATGCAAAGATACGTGCTATTTTTCGAAAACAAACTGAGGACTTGTTATAAGAATGTTTAAGAAATGCTAAATTGTGGGAAGCTGGAAGTTTGAATAGAGAAGCAGGAATACGGAAGTTCGAAGCTTAGGACTCTGGACAAATAGACATTGCTCAAGCGGAAATGTTTTCCGCTGGTTATTTCGGGTCACATTAAAAATTATGGGGAGCAATGTTTTTTTTAGCCTTTTCATAGTTAAATTGCTATTAAGCAATAATAACTTTGGAATTAGGCGGGGTGGTCTCTCCCAAACACGACGAAGTGTAATCGGTGAATTATAGAATATTAGATTTTTCAGCAAAGGGCTTTAGC
>NZ_JABKCA010000047.1 GCF_013166655.1 Lentimicrobium sp. L6 | reverse complement strand
CTATTCTAATTCAGCTTGATAAGGCAGTCTGATTTGGTGCGAAACTTCAGTTATTAAAATAAGAATATTGCAATTATAAGGAATAGGCCAGAAATTAGAAAATACATAATTATTATCATTGCAATAGTGAGAGCGCCTTTAGGTGTTAAAGAAGGATGTTTCGTATTTACATCCTCATTAATTATCATTTTTTGCGAAAAATACTTCGACTTCCAAATGATAAACAAACAAATAGACACATGACTATACTCATTGATGAGCCTGTATATTTCACGAATGCTAAGTCTTATCCCGACAATTAAGCTATTGGTCCTTTAATTCCTTTAGGACTTAAAGTCATATTGAATATCTATCGGCATTGACCTTAGAAAGGTTAAGTCAGAGAATTTTGATTTGTTTTTGGTCTTACAAGAAACCCAAATCTAATTTGGCTTCATCACTCATTAGGTCTTTATCCCATGGTGGTTCAAAGGTGAGTTCTATGGAAGCGTCTTTAACGCCTTCGGTGGCTGCTACCTTCTCTTTAATCTCGTTTGGTAGCGATTCAGCTACTGGGCAATTGGGTGCCGTTAGCGTCATTACAATGTTTACGTGCATGTCTTCTTGTACATCTACCTCGTAGATTAATCCCAAGTCAAATACATTAACAGGGATTTCCGGATCGAAAATCTCTTTTAAGGCGGAAATGACATTCTTTTCCACTTTCATTTTATCTGTGATTTCTGGTGTTGCCATTTCTTGCTTTTCTTGTTTCTTGTCGTTTTTATCTTTTTTCTTGCCAAATCCAAACATAGTAGAAGGTTTAAAGTTTAATGTTCGAAGTTTAAAGTTTAATGTTCAAAATTCGATTTCAAAGTTTCAAAGTCTTATGATTCGTGTTTAGCTTTAAAGGCGAAAGCATAAAGCTTCATCTGTTTCACCATACTGGTTAATCCATTTGCTCTAGTAGGAGAGAGGTGTTCTTTTAATCCTATCTCTGCTAGGAAGTCTAGAGGATCGTTAATGATTTCTTCTGGACTTTGACCCGACATGGCTCTAATTAATAAATTTACAATACCTTTGGTAATCACAGCGTCACTATCGGCTTTAAAATAGATCAAACCATCTTTATAATCGGCAGAAAGCCATACTCTGCTTTGGCAACCAGAAATCAAATGCTGTGGATCGCGATGCGAATCCTCAATGATTTCCAAATCACGACCCAGTTCTATTAGATAATTATATTTATCCATCCAGTCGTCGAACATGGCAAACTCCTCAATAATCTCTATTCCTCTTTCTTTAATAGTCATTGTTCCGTATTTTTATGCAAACATTTCTTGTGTTTTTTCAATAGCCTCCACCAGGCGATTGATGTCTTCTTTAGTATTATAAATAGAGATAGATGCTCGAATGGTTCCAGGAATTCCAATTTTGTCCATAATAGGTTGGGCACAATGGTTTCCAGTTCTAACAGCTACACCCATATGGTCGATAATGGTTCCAGCATCAAAAGGATGTATATTATCCAAAAGAAATGAAATCACAGAAGCTTTTTTATCTGCAGTTCCAATTATCTTTAAACCCTTTATAGCGGATAATTTCTCAGTACCATAAGCCAATAATTCATCCTCTGCCTTTTTAATATTCTCAATGCCCAAAGTTTGCAAAAAATGGATGGAGGATTCTAAGCCTATCATTCCATCTACATTGGGAGTACCGGGTTCAAATTTATATGGCAATTCGTTGAAGGTAGTTTTTTCAAAAGTGACCTTGTCAATCATCTCTCCACCACTTTGCCAGGGTGGCATTTGATCGAGAAGCTCCTCCTTCCCAAAAAAGATGCCGATTCCCATGGGGCCGTACATCTTATGAGCTGAGAAACTATAAAAGTCCACATCCAATTCTTTAAGATTAAGAGGAGTGTGGGCCACTGCTTGCGCCCCATCAATATGAACTTTAGCACCTGCTTGATGGGCTTTCTCAATAATAGTTGCTATTGGATTAATCGTACCTAATGCATTTGAAACATGAGCCACCGAAACCAATTTGGTTTTCTCAGAGAGGAGGCTTTCAAAAACATCCATCTCCAAGTCCCCTTTCTCGTTAACAGGTATTACTTTTAATACGGCCTTTTTTCTTTGGCACAAAAGCTGCCAAGGGACAATATTTGCATGATGCTCTAACTCACTAACAATAATTTCGTCGCCTTCATGAATAAAAGCATCCCCAAAAGAATAAGCCAAAAGATTAATGCTTTCGGTAGTTCCTTTGGTAATAATGACTTCTTTTATGCTATTGGCTCCAATAAATTCCTGTACGGTAATCCTTGATTTTTCAAAAGCATCCGTTGCCAATTGCGATAAATGATGAACTCCACGATGCACATTACTATTGATGGTTTCATAATAATTTGAAATGGCATCAATAACCATCTGCGGCTTTTGTGTGGTGGCTCCATTATCTAAATAAACCAAAGGCTTTTTATGAACCTCACGGCTTAGAATCGGAAATTGTGAACGAATACTATTTATATCCATGATTAGTTGATTTTATCCAAGTCTATTTCGAAACTATATTCTGGACTACTACATTGTAGTACACATTGATCGCAAATGGATAATTCGCCTCTGAGGCGTTTTTTTACCATATCGTCAATACGATTGAGTAAGGTTTCAATTTTAATTGCATTGATGACTTCAGCAGCAAAAGCATACATCAATAAAAGTCTGGCATTATCAATTCCAATACCTCTTTGTCTGATATAGAATAATGAAGTTTCGTCAAGCTGTCCCATAGTGGAACCATGACTGCATTTCACATCATCAGCATAAATTTCGAGGAAGGGTTTCGAGTTGATCTTAGCCTTATCAGAAAGGATAATGTTGTTATTATTCTGGTAAGCATTGGTTTGCTGTGCATCGGGTCTAACGAGTATGTGACCGTTAAATACCGCATGTGCATAATCATCTACTATTCCTTTGAATAATTCTGTACTTACACAATTTGGAAAGGCATGGTCTACAAATACTTGATTGTCCACATGCTGACTTTTATCAGATAAATATAAACCTAATATATTTGATTCGCATCCTTCACCATTCAACTTATTATAAACTTCATTTCTGATGATTCCACCATTCAGCATCATCTTATTGGTAGAAACAAAAGCGTATCTTTCTTGATGAAAATAATCGGAGTTCACGATATAAGAATTATCGTTCAGGTTTTGAATTTTATAATGGTCTAAACGAGCATTCTCACCTACATAATACTCACTTACTGTATTCGTAAAGCTTCTTTTATAGTCATAAGAATCGTCACAGTGGATTAGTGTTAATTCAGCACCATCCTCCAAAATGATTAAATTTCTATTTTGAACAAAAGCATTTTCCTCTCTACCTACTGCATTAATCAATTGTATGGCTTGTTCTATTTTTACATTCTTAGGAACATAAACAAACAATCCATCCAAGAAAAGGGCAGTGTTTAATAGGTCGAAAGCTTTCACTTCGCCTTCTTTATGATATTTCCCGAAATGCTTAGCTACCAATTCTGGATATTTCTCAAAAGCTGCAGCAATGGAACCAACAATGGCACCATTGGACATCTCAAAAATGGGCTCGTCCTTATAAACATATCTTCCTCTATACAAATTTACAGTGAAAGCATCGAGTTCGTGAACATCACATTTAAATATTTCTTCTTCTTTAATAGAAGTATTGAATTCTTTGGTCCATAGAGCATAATCAAAGCTTAAGGCTTCGGTTAAATTAGTATCTCTCCATTTCTCCATTTTATGGTGTGGAAATCCAATCTCCTTAAAGCTCTCTAGAGCTTCTTGTCTGACTTTCTGCATCTCAGGACTAAAAGTCTGGTTCGCTTCTGCCAACCAAGTATCTAGTTTATCTAAAATCACAGGCTTTTTTTGCTGTCTCATAAAATTAGATTATCCGTTAACTTTTTGCTTAATCCACTCGTAGCCTTTTTCTTCCAATTCCATGGCTAGTTCTTTTCCACCACTCATCACGATTTTACCATCGAAAAGAATGTGAACCACATCAGGAACAATATAGTCTAAAAGCCTCTGGTAGTGAGTAATAACTACTGTTGCATTGTCAGGAGTTTTTAGTTTATTCACGCCATTAGCCACAATTCTTAAAGCATCAATATCCAATCCAGAATCTGTTTCATCTAGAATTGCCAATTGAGGCTCTAGCATAGCCATTTGGAAGATTTCGTTTTTCTTTTTTTCTCCACCAGAGAATCCTTCGTTTACCGAACGATTTTTAAGTTTTGAATGAATCTCCACAAGTTTTTGCTTCTCAGCCATCTTCTTTAAAAACTCACCTGCTGCCATGGGTTCTTGACCGTGGTATTTGCGAATTTCATTTAAAGAAGTACGCATAAAGTTGGTGATACTTACTCCAGGGATTTCCACAGGATATTGAAAACCCAAGAAAATACCTTCTTGTGCTCTCACCTCTGGTGCCATATCTGAAATGTCTTTGCCATTAAAAAGAATTTCGCCTTGAGTAACTTCATATCCGTCTTTCCCAGCTACTACATCTGCTAAAGTACTTTTACCAGTTCCGTTCGGACCCATAATGGCATGAACTTCGCCTTTGTTTATTTCGAGGTTAACTCCCTTTAAAATCTCTTTTCCATTTATCTCGACATGGAGGTCTTTTATATTTAGTAACATGATGTTTATGTTTTTAAATTCTATATTTTTTTGAGGAGGGTTTAACCTACACTACCTTCTAAACTAATACTTAATAATTTCTGTGCTTCCACTGCAAATTCCATAGGAAGCTGATTCAATACTTCTTTAGCATAACCATTAACGATAAGTCCAACAGCGCTATCCTGACTAATACCTCTTTGTTGGCAGTAGAACAGCTGGTCTTCCGAAATTTTAGAAGTCGTGGCTTCATGTTCCACCACACTGCTCGAATTCTGTCCTTCGATATATGGAAAGGTATGAGCTCCACATTTATCGCCAAGTAGGAGAGAGTCACATTGAGAGAAGTTTCTGCTGTTTGTAGCGTTTTTAGCCACTTTTACCAATCCTCTATAACTATTATGACTTCTTCCAGCAGAAATACCTTTGGATATAATGGTGCTCTTGGTATTTTTACCCAAGTGAATCATCTTACTCCCAGTATCGGCTTGTTGGTAATTATTAGTCACTGCCACAGAATAAAACTCACCAATAGAGTTGTCACCCTGAAGTACACAACTTGGATATTTCCATGTGATGGCTGAACCAGTTTCTACTTGAGTCCATGAAATCTTAGAATGGTCGCCTTTACAAATTCCTCTTTTGGTAACGAAATTATAAATACCACCTTTACCTTCTTTATTGCCTGGATACCAGTTTTGTACGGTAGAGTACTTTACTTCTGCATCTTTCATGGCGATAATCTCTACCACAGCAGCATGCAATTGGTTTTCGTCTCTTTGTGGAGCAGTACAACCTTCCAAATAACTCACATAAGAACCTTCGTCAGCCACAATAAGGGTACGTTCAAACTGCCCAGTATTCTGAGCATTGATACGGAAATAGGTAGACAATTCCACGGGGCATCTTACACCTTTCGGAATATAGCAGAAGCTACCATCACTAAAAACAGCATCGTTTAAGGTAGAGAAATAATTATCTCCTTGCGGAACTGCTTTTCCAACGTATTTTCTGACCAATTCAGGATGTTTGTGAACCGCCTCACTAAAGGACATAAATACAATTCCCAATTCCCCTAAGGTTTCGGAGAAAGTAGTTTTTACGGAAACACTATCAATAACTGCATCTACAGCTACACCAGAAAGACGTTTTTGTTCTTCTAATGAAATTCCCAATTTATTGAAGGTATCCACCAATTCAGGATCCACTTCATCCATGCTTGCTAATTCCTTTTTCTCCTTAGGAGCAGCATAGAAATAAATTTTTTGCAAATCGATTTCTGGAATTTTGAGGTGAGCCCAGTCTGGGTTTTCCATCGTTAACCATTTCTTATAAGCCTTCAAACGGTATGCTAAAAGCCATTCTGGTTCATCTTTTTTTGCTGAAATATAACGGACAGTATCTTCGCTCAATCCTATGGGAGCAAACTCTGTTTCTATCTCTGTTACAAATCCATATTTATAGTCACTCGACGTTACATCATCAAGTATTTTTTGTTCATCTTTTGCCATAATTATTCTTATTTAGAATAAATTAAAATAGAGCCGCAAAGATACGAAAAATAAGGGATATAAATAGGTGGGGGAAATACTTAAATTCATGTTAAGTTAAATTTTTCTGATGTCAATTTGTTAGAATGATAATCTCTTAATACGAGACTGAATTGCTTTTGAAATTTGAGGCTAAAAGTAAGGGGTATCAATTGTTTCAAAATAAGCAAAATATTGTTGTTAAAAAGAAGAAAGACCATCAATTATTTGATGGTCTTTCTGTAATATCTTAATTGAATTTTCTTATAATTTACGAGCTAAAATCTCTTCCATTTCACGTTGTAATTTCTTGGCTTCTGTTCTAGCTTTATTAGCAAAATCTTTTCCATGGCCAGCATAAATAATTCCTCGAGAGGAGTTAACCAATAAGCCTACATGACTATTAAATCCATGCTCAGCAACTTCATGCAAACTTCCGCCTTGTGCGCCAACCCCAGGCACTAATAGAAAGTGATGCGGAACAATATCCCTAATTTGCTTCAGCATTTCAGCTTTAGTAGCGCCAACCACAAACATCAAATTATCTTCTGTTCCCCATTTTCTCACTGCTTTTAATACACCTTCGAAAAGTCTGTTCTTTTCATAAACGGATTCTGTGAATTGAAAGTCAAAAGCACCCTGATTAGAAGTTAAGGCCAAGACAATGGCCCACTTGTCAGGATAGTTCAAGAAGGGGGAGATGCTGTCTTCGCCCATATAGGGAGCTACAGTTATAGAATCGAAACCCAATTCTACAAAAAAGGCCTCTGCATATTTTTTGCTGGTATTTCCAATGTCGCCTCTTTTTGCATCAGCAATAGTGAATAATTGATCACCAAAAGTATTTAAGTATTTAATGGTCTTTTCTAAGCTGATCCAACCTTTAGATCCCATGGCTTCGTAGAAAGCAATATTGGGCTTGTAGGCCACTGCTAAATCATGAGTAGCATCAATGATTTGTTTATTGAATTCGAAAATAGGATCTGCTGTTTTGAGCAGATGCTCTGGAATTCGGCTCATATCGGTATCCAAACCAATACATAAAAATGATTTCTTCTTGAGTATGAGTTGATATAATTCTTTTCGATTCATGATTAGGGCTTATAAAGAGTTTTCTTGTTCTTTTAGTCTTTCAGCATTTTCAGCCATTTGTAATTTGTCAATGATTTCTTGAATGTCACCATCAACAATATTACTCAAGTTATATAAAGTAAGGCCAATTCTATGGTCCGTTACTCTACCTTGCGGATAATTATATGTTCTAATTTTAGCAGAACGGTCACCAGTACTTACCATGGTTTTTCGTTGAGCAGAAATCTCATCCATATATTTTTGGTGTTCACGCTCATAAATTCTAGAACGAAGCACGGCCATGGCTTTGTCAAGGTTTTTCAGTTTTGATTTCTGATCCTGACAAGTCACCACGATTCCGGTAGGGATGTGAGTTAATCGGATAGCAGAGTATGTGGTATTTACCGATTGGCCACCAGGACCAGAAGAACAATACTCGTCTCTCTTAATATCTTCTTTTTTCAAATCAATATCAAACTCTTCAGCCTCTGGTAAAATAGCAACAGTAGCAGCAGAAGTATGAACGCGACCTTGAGTTTCGGTTTGAGGTATTCGTTGAACTCGATGTACTCCTGATTCATATTTTAAGGTACCATAAACATCTTTCCCACTCACATTGATGATGATTTCCTTGAATCCTCCAACAGTACCTTCCGTAACATCTACAGTCTCGAATTTCCATCCTTTGGTATCACAGTATTTCTGATACATACGGAATAAATCGCCTGCAAATATACTAGCTTCATCTCCACCAGCTCCAGCACGAATTTCAAGAATGGCATTCTTTTCATCGGTTGGATCTTTAGGGATGAGAAGAACTCTAATTTCTTCTTCTAATTCTTCTTTTCTGCTATTGAGTTCAGATAATTCTTCTTTGGCCATGGCCAAAAAATCCTCATCAGACTCCGTTTTTATTATCTCTTTTGAAGACTCTATATTCTCGACTATATTTTTATATTCTTCGTAAGCCACAACAATGGGCTGTAATTCTTTATAATCTTTATTGAGCTGAACAAAACGCTTCATGTCTGATATCACATCAGGGTCGGTCATTTGTTCACCTATTTCATCGTATCTGGTCCTTAAGGCACCTAATTTATCTAACATCTTGGAAAATTTGTGCAAAAGTACAAAAATATCTGCTATCTAATTATATCAGTAGCTTTTGTGTAATTTATTGTGCTGCAGTTTGTTAGTGCGTGTAAGGTCTTGGTGTTGAATATTTAACAGCCATATTCTTGGTCTTTTTGATTTTTGAATAGAATGTTAGATGATAGAAATGCCACAGAACTTTTTGTTTTTAAGTCTCAAGTTTAATGAGATCTCTTAATATATGGATGCTGAACAAGAGTAGTATAGAATCTCCCGAACTGTGAACAAAGAACCGCTAGCCATCTTCCAATAATAATTCTTCATGGTCAATACCCAATTTTTTCATTAAACCTATAATGCCTTCCTTTACTCGTTCGGCAGTTTTGAAATTTCCAGTTTTTAAAAGATGTTGATATCGGTCTAGAGCACTTTTGATCAGTTTTTGAAGTTCATTTTCGACTTGTAAATCATTGATGATTTCTATGGGATATTGTTTTTGAATGTCGCTGGCTTTATTGAGGTAACCTATGGCCATATCAATTCTTTGATGTTCTATGGCCTGCTTAGAGACTTGTATATACGAAAGGTAGATGTCATAAACAGCCTTGGCTTTAAAATGATTAAAAGTGCTGGAAGAACCAAGGTAGTCCGCATTTTTATAAAAATAATTAAAGCGGTCAATTTGAAACAAAGCTTCATTGGCTCTTTTATCGGCCATTAATTCTTTGATGAGTGCTAAGCTGTTTTTTTGAATGCCATATTCAAAATTTTCCCATTCATTTTGAATATTTAATTGAAAAAGCAATTCCTTCATCTCCTTTTTACAAAAATGACTTGTGTTTTTGATTTCAAACTCAAAATATAAATCGCCATATAAATTGGTAGATTCAGATGAAAATCTCAATAAATCTCTTTCCACTTGAATATATGCCTGACTAAGTGATTCCAAATCGGAGTCCGAAAATTCTTGAGGAAGTTTTAATTTCAAATCTTCAAGTTCCCTTTCGAGAATAAACTGTCGGATACTTATTTTCTCTTGTAAATTTTGTGGATCGCTATGGTGAGTGATAATGAGCTCTTGATAGAACTCTAATTGCTTCATCTCTTTTAATACTTGTAGCCAACGGGTTTTTTCAATATACTGCAGTGTTTCATCATTAGCCTCCTCTAGATTTTCTATTTTTGAAACCCACTCACAAGCCATTTGATAATCGTTGACTAAACTCCACCGATGTACAAACTCTTTTTCATTATAAAGGAACTTCCAATGAACTTGTTCTAAGCTCAGTTCCCAATCGTCAGAATACCGCTGATGTTTGAAATGAAAATAGAGGGAAGAACTAATGGTGTCGATATCTGAAATTGGTTTTACATAAATTAATTCGGAACCATTGGAGTAGAAAATTTTAAGACTTGAAAGCAGTGGTAATATTTCCTTTCTAAAATCAAAGTCATATAGTTTAGTATGACCTTGAATAATGGGAGGCCTAAAGCTAATAATGGTCTCAAAGCCTTTGCCTTGGTTTTTTAATACTTTATAGTTGACCTGATAGGTTATACTAGATTTAATATCGGAAATATCTTTAGAATAAGCATAAGAGAGGGCATGGGTAAGTCTGGTCTTTTCTTTATTATGCTCAGGTGCATTAAATTGATAGCTTATTTCTGCTAGTCTTCCATTCTTTAATAACTCTTGGTTATACGAATTCTCACTTATCATCAGAAATATGATGAGAAGGCAAGTGTGGCAGTTTTTATTTAAAGAAAAATTCAAGGTTTTGTATCAGTCAGTTGGCTGCAAAGATATCATTGTGTAGGGTTTGTATTTGATTGTATTTTCTTTTTTATCCACAGGTTATTCTTGATAGACTAAAAGCACAGGTGCCCAAAAAAAAATGGTTGTTATGGTAATTCCTCGCCATAAGCAGCAATATAAATACGATACCATTGTTCCATATTCATTTCTATGCTTTGAGCTTCAACAGCGGTTTTTATTCTTCTCAGCTTTCCTGAACCTACTATAGGAATCACCTGAGCAGGATGCTTCATTAACCACGCATAGGCTATCACATCAATGGAGGCAATTTGCAATTCCATGGCCACTTGTATTAAAGCCTGTCTTACATTAACGCTTTTGGGATTACTAGGGTTGAATAGCATTCCTCCAGCTAGGGGTGACCATGCCATAGGCTGAATTTTTTCTTTCACAAAGAAGTCCATATTCCCATTCTCAAAATGCTCTAAACAATAGGGAGAGATTTCAACTTGATTGCTTACTAAATCCATATCACAATACTTTTGCAACATTTCGAATTGGAGGATGCTAAAATTACTTACTCCAAATTGTCTCACTTTTCCTTGTGCTTTAAGTTCAGAAAAGGCTTTCGCAGCTTCTTCAGGTTGGAAAAAGGGAGCCGGACGATGTAAAAGGAGTAAATCGAGATGTTTAGTATTTAAGTTCTTTAGTGATTGATGAACTGAATCCATGATATAGTCATAGGAATAATCATAGACTTTCAGTTTTCTTTCGGGGAATTTATCAGAATTCAGTTTAATACCGCATTTACTGATGATTTGTATATTCTCTCTTAATTCTGGTTTTAATTTAAGCGCATCACCAAAAAGGGCTTCACAACTATAATTACCATAGATATCAGCATGGTCAAAGCTGGTGATGCCTAATTCTATGCATTGCTCGGTGAGTGTTAAGAGTTCTTGCGGACTGAGTTTCCAGTCGGCTAATCTCCAATGTCCATGAACAATAGGAGAGAGTTTGAGTTGTTCTTTAGTCATACTAATATTTTAGATGGTCAAAATTAAATATTTTGAACGATTTATAAGCAGCAATTTTTGATATTAAATTATCTTTACCACATGAAAGTGAAAATTGAGAAATATCCATTGATATTTAAAAATCCTGCGGGGACATCCAGAGGAGTTTTAAGAACTAAAAATACCTGGTTTGTGAAAGTTTTTGAGGAGGCTAATCCAAATCATTATGGTTTGGGTGAAATCAATATGTTCGAAGGCTTGAGCTCCGATGACTATTCTGGGTTTCATGATATAATCACTGATACTCAGGGTGATACTTCATGTTATTTAAATGATATTCATGGCTCTTTATTGGATTTTCCTTCTATTAGATTTGGATTAGAGATGGCTTTGAAGGATTTTTCTCAATCTCAAGACCGAATTCTTTTTCCTTCAGATTTCACACAAGGAAAAATGGGAATCCCTATTAATGGATTAATATGGATGGGGACTGAGGAGGCCATGAAAAGCCAAATCAGAACCAAATTAGATAGTGGATTCCGGTGTTTGAAGTTGAAAATTGGAGCCATCGATTTTCAGCAGGAGTTGGAGATTTTAAAGTCTATTAGAAAAGAGTTTAACGAGAAAGATTTAGAATTACGAGTTGATGCCAATGGAGCTTTCTCAGCAGACAATGCGCTCAAAAAACTCCATTTGCTATCTCAACTCAAGCTTCACAGTATAGAGCAGCCTATAAAGCAAGGTCAGTTAAAAGAAATGAAGAGTTTATGTGAAAAGACTCCTCTAGCCATTGCCCTCGATGAAGAACTGATTGGTGTAAATCATCTGGCTCAGAAAAAAGAATTAATTGAGTTTATTCAACCTCAATATATTATTCTAAAGCCAGCCTTAATTGGAGGTTTTAAATCCTCGAAAGAATGGATTAATGAAGCAGAACACCATAATATTGGTTGGTGGATTACCTCTGCCTTGGAAAGCAATGTGGGCTTAAATGCCATTGCACAATGGACTTATTCTTTGAAAACTAATAACTATCAAGGTTTAGGAACAGGCCAGTTGTTTACCAATAATATATCTTCTCCTCTTGAGATAGATGGTGAAAGGTTGTTTTATCGTGATAATGAAAATTGGGAAGAGCCTAATTTTTCTTCATTCCGACAGAAAGGTCTTAAGAAATAGTTTTTGGTTCAGCGGCATTGTGAAGTCTAAGGCGTAAATAGTTCAGCATTATCTATGAAGATTTCATAAGTGGTTTTGTTAGGTCAAACTAAAATACATTATAGTAATCTCATTTTGTTTCCTTTAAGATGTCAATATATAAATTTCAATGAATACCCTTTTTCAAAAAAGGGTAACAAAAATAGCCGCTGTATCAAAAAGTTTACTCCATAAATTGCTTTCCGGAAAAACAATAAACTCCTCCTTATAGTGAGATTCTACGAATACTCACTAACGAGCTCAAACAGTATTGTTTTTTTATCCTTCAATCCATTTACTCCGCTAAACAGCTTTTTGATAAGGCAGATGGAAACTTCCTTTGGAAGTTTTTATAAACTTTGCTTGGGTCTATACTTGATTCCTAAATTGATTTGAATCTCTCATCTATATTAATAGTATAATGATATTTGAGAGCTAAAGCTGCGGCGCTGTACAATATTTATAGCCGATGCAAGCGTCCGGTTAAATAATAACACCTTATCTTCTTGCTGCCAGCTAGGTGTAGAGCGGTAGTTTCTGGTTCAGCAGCATTGTGAATTCTAGGGAATGTATGGTTCTGCTATTTCATAAAAGAATTAATATGTGGCTTCCTTATTATACAATATTTTGATTTGCTACATCTTATTTTAATACTTGTTTCACTCCATTAACTCTATCGTTCAAGAGAAAAACCTTGTAATATCACAAATATATAAATATCGAAAATCAAATATAATACATCGAAAAACAATAAATAATACTTGATTATTGATGATAAATGTGTTTTCTTTGCATAGAAATTAAAACTAAGAACTATGAAAGCAAAACCAACAAGTGTGAAAATTATATATTGGATGACCAATATTTTATTTTGGATATATGCCGCAGCTTCTCTATTTGCCATCTTTTTTGCTGGCGGTATTATTTTAGGATTATTAAACAAAACCCAACTTCACGTGGGAATGCCCATAGCAATGGATTTAAATGAGATGGGTCTGATGCATTATAATGGAGAAAGTGTAAATGTGGAATTGGTGGAAATGTATGGAAAGCTACACTTTGTGGATGCCACAAGTAAAGTAACCAGAGTATTTGGGTATTTTATGTTGGTAGCATTAAGTCTTGGCCTATATATTTTCATGACTTTTAAAACCTTCATTACCAATGTTTATCATGGAGATTATTTCGACCGTGGAAATATATTATTGTTAAAACGAATTTCTTATGCATTAATAGCCATGTGGTTATTTGCCATCTTTTATGCAGCCTTTCAGAAATTCTATATGTTAAAGCATATCACTTTTGAAACAGTGAGTGTTTCTGGAGATTATCAAACCTTCAATGGAGTATTGGTGGTGGCACTAATCCTTTGGGTTTTGTCGCATATCTTTCAAAAAGGAGTAGAGTTAGAAAGAGAAAATGAACTAACCATATAAAAATCATGGCCATAATAGTAAATTTAGATGTGATGTTGGCAAAACGAAAGATGAGCCTCACCGAACTTTCACAAAGAGTAGGAATAACCATGGCCAATTTGTCCATATTGAAAACCGCAAAAGCTAAGGCCATTAGATTTTCAACCTTAGATACCATATGTGAAGTATTAGATTGTCAACCCGGTGATATATTAGAATATCAACCAGAAAACCAATAATGATGAGTTTGAGGTGTTTAATTATTTCGTAGTTTAATAGTCTCTATTTCAGGATTATAAAAGCTTATTTCTAATACGCTGAGAACTAATTATTTTAGAGCGTACTTTTTTCGCTCCCCTTGGGGTTGGGGAAAACGAAAAAAAGTTTCATATCATATTGTTTGGTATATATCTTTTAATAAGTACTAACCAGAAAAATAAAAAACCATGAGTAAAGAGAAAGTAGTAAAAGAGTATTTTATAAAAACAGGATTAAAACTAGAATGTGTGATTTGTAAAGAAACATTGTTCTGGACTAGAGAAACACTAATGAACACAAAAGGCATGACCTTTTTTAACTTAGAATGGGCCAATAAAAGTGCAACTAACTTTGTTTGTAATAATTGTGGCTATGTTCATTGGTTTTTAGCAGATTAGTTTTGTATTTTTACCGCAAATAAAACCTAAACCTATGAAAAAGTTATTTATTGCTTTTTGCCTATTTTTAAGTATTGGTATTTTTGCTCAAAGTGTTGAGAAGGAACAAGAAGCTATTAAAGATATTATTCAAACCGCTTATGTAGAAGGCTTACAGAACGAGGGAAACATCAGAAAAATAGACGCCGGCATTCATCCAGAATTTAACCTGCTCGGTATTGATAAAGGCGATGAAATGTGGAAGCTCTCCATTAGTGAGTGGAAAGATAAAACGGTGAAACGATTAGATGCAGGTGAATTACCTCGAAAAGAAAACTTAATTTCAATTAAGTTCCTTGATATTGATGTTACAGGTACTGCTGCTGTTGTGAAAATTGAATTCTATGTAGGTGAAAAACTAACTTATGTCGATTATATTTCACTCTATAAGTTTGAAAGTGGATGGAAGATGGTAAATAAGATTTACTACAAATTTAAATAGTCCAATTACTCAAAACCTATTTTGTATTCACACGTATTAATTAGGAATCTAAAAATCAACAATTTTTAGACTTTCTTTTGTAGAATCAAAACAAAATACTTATTAAATATGACAGGTAAAACTTTAAATCCTTCAGTAGCAGAAATATTATTAAGAAATTGTTTTTGAATGGGAAATAAGAAATACTCTTGCATCCTTGTATTTTTTGTTCTCCTTCAATCTGTTATAAGTCCTCGAGTATTTTCACAAGATGAAAATATGAAAATCGTCAAACAATCGGATGGCATTTCTGTGTATAAAGTTAAAAATGCACATGAAACTCTAAACCGTATTATTGCCAGAACTCAAGTTTCCTCAAATTATATGGATGTCCTTTGTTTAATTAAGGACTTTGGTCATCAGAAAGATTGGATTTATTCTAATCATGATGCATTTGTACTAGACAGCATTGGCCCATATAGGTGGATTTATTATGGCGTATCAGAAACTCCTTGGCCTATATTGGATAGAGATGTGGTAGCTGAAGTGGAATTGATGATAGATGAAACCCAAAAAAGAATTACTGTTCATTCCGTAGCCAAACCAGACCTTATTCCTCCTTCTGACGAATTGGTGCGGATACAAATGATGGATTCAAAGTGGAAAATCACTAAGATAGGTGAAAATAGTACTGTGGTTGTGATGGATATATTAATAGATGTAGGAGGTGCCGTTCCACATTGGTTGGTGAATCTTTTTAGTTCTAATGGTCCCATGGGCACTTTTAAAAATTTAAAGAAAGAGCTTAAGAAGCCAAATAGGCAAGATTGTGATTGTGGATATAAAGAATTATTGAACTAGTATGAATCAAAAAAGCACATATGAAATTAAGTGGTTCGGGGATATTTATTCTAAATCCGAGTTTTTATCATATTTTAAAAAAGAAAAATTGAGGAAGTTAGAGGAGTGGGAACTGGATATCTTAAAATTCGTGGAAGAATGGTTGGATGAGAGAAACGAGTTTTTTTTAGTTTCTAGTTCAGGTTCCACAGGTAAACCCAAAATTATTTCCATCTCTAGAAGTCAAATGATAGAGAGTGCTTTAGCCACAGCGGACTACCTTAACCTTAAAGAAGGACAATCTTCTTTATTAATATTACCAGCTCAGTTTATTGCAGGAAAAATGATGATAGTCAGAGCTTTGGTTTTAGGATTAGATTTCTATTATTTGGAACCAAAGGTTGATATTCTAATGCACATAGATAGAGGATATGATTTCTGTGCAGCTATTCCACTTCAAGTCCAAAAAGTATTAAACTCAAATGTTCCGGAAAAACTTGACTTATTATCTGAAGTGATTATTGGAGGAGCTGCATTAGCAAATAAGGATATAGCTAAATTAAAAGACTTTAAAACTCATTTTCACGCTACTTATGGAATGACTGAAACCATCACTCATATCGCCATGAAACCTCTTAATGATTCTCGTACTTCTCAATCATACCATTGCCTACCCGGAATATCGATAGACCAAGATAGCAGAGGTTGCTTGAGAATATATTCACAGCGACTTCCTCAAGATATTACTGTTACCAACGATAGAGTAGAGCTCATTAATGAAAAGGAATTTATACTATTAGGAAGGGCCGATGCTGTAATAAATTCCGGTGGATTAAAGATTCAAACAGAAGAATTAGAGGAGCTTATCAAAGAAAATCTAGGGCTAGAAATCATGATTGGTTATAAAGAGGATGACGTTCTAGGGCAAAAAGTGGTTTTATTAATTGAAGGACAAGCAGAAAAGTTTGACAAGCAAAAAATACTCGCTCAGCTCCAACTTTTTTTAAGCAAAAATAAGTTACCTAAAGAAATACTATTCATTACTCTGCTTTTTAAAACACCTAACCAAAAAATTAATAGGGCGCAAAATCAAGAGTGGATTTCCAAGAATTGCTAATTGGAGGATGTTCGCAAGAATAAGAGAATAGGATTATTGTATTTAAATCCAGACTCTTTGTGCCATTTTTTAGTGCTCTGATATCTCTTTGTAAATGAGTGTTTTGAAAAAAATAAAAAAAGATATGGAGCAAAAAAATAATTCCATAATAATGCTATATTGGAATTCTATAACTCAATTTAACTAAGAACACATCATGCGGGAAAACCCTAAACATATGATTCATATCTTCATCAAACTCAAAGGGGAGTTGGTCTCGGTCAAAATTGCTATCATCTCTGGATTGGCTCCAAACTAAGTATACCGTACTTCCGGGCATGTATTCCCAGCGCAATACCATATTCGATTGAAAGTATATAAATTTGAAATCACTGTCTTCCAAATATACATCTGCTTCTTGGTTTCCATTCAAATCAATTCCACCATCCTCATCTCTCAATATAGGTTCAAATCTATTGTAAAAATTTGAAGCTTTAGAATCTGTCACTCTTTTATAATTATCGTAAGTCCCATTTGAAACAAAGGGTTGACCATAATATTGAAGGCTTAGATCAGGAGTAAAACTAAAATCTATTCTGAATTCAATCATTAAAGTCTTCTGGTTGATTTCTGCTAAGAAGTACTCGTCTTTCCCTTCAAATTCTTCAGTACTTACATATTGCAACCTGTTCTGGTTGACTCCGTACCAAGGTTCTAAAGATAGTTTTAGCCTATCTGTAGGTCGGTAAGTCATGTCCACAGAAAAGTTATTTCTAGTTCTATGATTATATGCTCCGCTATATTGAGAATAGCGGAAACTAAAACTCAATTTTTTTCTGTTATCTGTACCCAATCTAGTCCAAAAGTTTACACCATTTGGAAGTATGAAAATTGGCCCTCCTCTAAGGTGAGTAGGAGAGTTGGATTGACCACTAAAATTACCTCCTAAGGAATAGGACCAATAATTGGTAAAGCTAAAGCTAGTATTGGTATTAATACCATAATATTTATGCACTCCATCAAAGTTCCATCCATTCCAAAAAGCCATATTTACATTAACTCTTCTGAATATTCCTTTTGGTTGTGGGCTACTATATCCTACCCAAAAACCTTGGTTGATATTATCTGTATTTCTCAAATATCCCATATCGTTAAAATCTAAACCAGGAGAACTCCAGCTTAACCACATATAATAATTCCATCCACTATTGATGTTTGTTCCAAATCCTAAGTTACCAGCGTGTCCACTTAATGATTTTGCTGTGGAATCAAGTCTTTTTTTCTTGGTATCTGGTCTTTGATAATATCTTCTCGAAGAGGTCTGCATGTTCATCATGGCTGTTGAATCCCCACTTACTCTACTGCCGAGTAATCTAGCGGAGAAAGAGTACTTTTTGTCTTTCCAGCTGTGTTTAAAGTTTAATCCACCAGTTTGAGCACTATTGGGAAGCTCTTTTAAATGATTATCTTTTATAAATCTATTGGTTGAAGTAAACATTCCGCCAATGATTGTATTTCCTTTATTGAGTTCTTGTTCCAAGCGTCCAGCGAAATAATTGGTCATGGGTTCCACATTTATCTTTTCGATGCTTCCGCCTTCGTTCATTACTTCAGCAGTTTCGGTGTTGGTTATGCTTTCCAGTATTCCAATGCTCAGACCTTTACTTGTTTTTCCAGTGATCTTTGCTGCACCAAGAATGGTGGTATTGTCTGGTATTTTAACATGGTCATAATCTGGAAAATATTGAGGAGTTCGCCCTATTCTACGACTATAAAATAAACCATTATAGGAATCATCACCATCACCTTCTTCAATGGGATATTGATATATATTTCTTCCTTCAATAAAAAAAGGACGCTTTTCTTCGAAGTAGGATTCAAATGCAGAAAGATTTACTTCAGATGGATCTGCTTCTACCTGACCAAAATCAGGGTTGATGGTAAGGTCCATGGTTAGGTTATTGGTCAAACCAATTTTAGCATCTATACCAGCTCTGGCTTTCCAATCGTCACCATCATAAAAAGGAGAACCTTCTTCTTCTTTATAATGCTCATAACTACCCACCAAATATGGTGTAACGTCAATTTGTCTCTTGGGCTGTAAATTGGTTAACCCATGTAATTCCCCAAATCTACTTACATATCCACTTTGCTCATTGGGTATGGCTTGCCAAACACTTCTTTCATCTTTTCTGTAAAGCCTTCTTTTTACTTCTAAGCCCCATACTTGCACACTATCAGAAGAAAAGCGCAATTGAGTTAAAGGAATTTTGAATTCAGCTATCCAGCCCTCATCATTAGTGGAAGTTTTTAAATACCAAATAGGATCCCAAGTATCATCCCAATTCTCACCATCCTGTGTGATTTTTTCATCTCCTTTAACTCCAGCAGCAGTGGCGCTAAAAGAATAGGCTGTTAAATAATCATGATAGGAATCTATATTGATTTCCACAAAATCACCTTGAAATCCATCTCTGCGAGACATTCTTTTAACGATTTCCTCAGGTACACTATCCAAAGCTTTTATCGCCACATATAGATAATTATCATCGTAAATAATCTTGAATTCGGTAGCTTGGCTTGGTGAAGCTCCATTGGAAGGCATCCACTGAGTAAAGTCGCCAGCCCAATTAGCAGATTGCCAAGCTTCTTCCGTTAAGTATCCGTCAATTTTGGGAGCTTCCCCCGCGAATCTATTAGTTTGATAGGTTCTTTTCTGCCCAAAAACAAAAATGGTTGATAGTAGTAATAGCAGTAATATTGGTTTTCTCATATGAATTGCAATTTTCGCCTATTTTGCAGCATCCTATTATCAATTAATATGCCAATAAATAGGAAGCTTTGTAAATGAAAATGTTACATTTAAAGCTCTATTTTCTATTAAAAATAAGTGTTCACATGGTGACTGTCTTGTACGAAATCGGACATTTTTATTTTATCATGTACCATCTAATTAACGCAGAAATGTTTTTAATGATAGTCTTCTTTGCCTAGTTGGTTTAACAACTTTTAACCTGTCATAAGCTATAAATGCATTATTTTTGTAAGAGTCTGATTTAAATTTAATACATAAGATTATGCAAAAAAATAGCTTTTTATTCGTGACATTAGGAGTGATTATTGGTGTTTTAGCATTTCTAGCATTCGATAAATCAGAGACTCCTAAAGATTTCAAATCAAATATAGTTCTGGAACCTGCAAGTTATGCTGTGCCGAAAAATGTTCCTAATTTTGTAGATGCAGCAGAAAGTACGGTAAATGGGGTGGTTCATATTAAAACAAAAATGCTGAAGAAAAGCAGTGTTTATGACTTTTTCTACGATTTCTTTGGTCATCAGCAACCTCATAGTTATCAACAACCTATGTATATGGCTACAGGAAGTGGAGTCATTATTAGTAAAGATGGATATATTGTAACTAATAATCATGTGGTGGAAGGTGCACATGAAATTGAAGTCATCCTAAATGACAAAAGGTCTTATCAAGCTTCATTAATAGGTACCGATCCGTCTTCAGATTTGGCTGTGATTAAAATTGAAGAAGATGATTTACCCTATCTTCAGTTTGGTAATTCTGAAGAAGTAAAAGTAGGAGAATGGGTTTTGGCAGTGGGAAATCCCTTTAATTTAACCTCAACAGTAACTGCTGGAATTGTTAGTGCCAAAGCCAGAAATATAAATATTTTAGGACGTGGAAATAGTTCTGCTATTGAAAGTTTTATTCAAACCGATGCTGCTGTGAATAAAGGAAATAGCGGTGGTGCTCTTGTAGATACAGAAGGGAAATTAATAGGGATTAATGCTGCTATTGCAAGTAATACCGGTTCTTATACTGGATATGCTTTTGCTATTCCAAGTAATTTGGCACAAAAAGTAGTGGGTGATTTAATTCAGTTTGGAGAACCCCAAAGAGGATATTTAGGAGTGAGTATTGCTGAAATGGATAGTGAATTAGCAGAGGAAGTTGGACTTGACCAAATCAAAGGTGTTTACCTTGCTAGAGTAATGGAGGATGGTGCTGCTGGAAAAGCAGGAATAGAAGATGGAGCCGTAGTCTTGCAGGTGGAAGGACAAGAAGTAAATAGTGCTGCCGAGTTGATGAGTAAGATAGCTCAGCACCGTCCTGGTGAAATTGTTCAATTATCAGTATTTGAGAATGGAAGAAAGAAGGATTATAATTTAACACTTCGTAATGTCTACGGAAATACTAAGATTGTTTCAGAAAGCGATGATTTCTATGTGAAAAGGCTAGGCGCTGCTTTTGATAAGCCCGATACTGATTTAATGAAGGATCTAAATATTAATCATGGAATGCAAATCACAGCCATTCGTTCAGGGATATTAAGCTCAAAGGGAATCAAGAAAGGATTTATTATTAAGCAAATGAATAAACAAGAAATTAATAGCATTTCAGATATAAGAGATGTGATTTCCAATGTAAAAGGAGGATTGCTTATTGAAGGTATCTATCCAAATGGGCAGCAGGTATATTATGGAATAGGATTATAGTATATTTCCAAATAAAATTAAAAAAACCAGAAGACATATGTCTTCTGGTTTTTTTAATGGCATTGAATTTATAACCTACTCTTCTAAGAATGGATATTTATAGCTTTCAGCTGGAACAAAGCATTCTTTAATAGTTCGTGGACTCACCCATCTTAATAGGTTTAGTTTAGAACCTGCTTTATCATTGGTTCCCGATCCTCTAGCTCCTCCAAATGGTTGTTGGTTGACCACAGCACCGGTTGGTTTATCATTGATATAGAAATTACCAGCAGCATGATTAAGTTTCTTCATCACATCCTCAATTACAAATCTATCTTTAGAGAAAATAGATCCTGTAAGCGCATAAATGGATGTATTATCTACCAATTCGATAGTCTCTTCAAACTTGTCTTCTTCATAAATATAAATGGTTAAAATAGGTCCGAAAAGCTCTTCTTCCATGGTAACATAATGTGGATTAGTAGTCAGAATGATGGTGGGTTCTATAAAGTAACCTATCGATTTATCATAATTACCTCCATAGATGATTTCAGCATCATCAGCATTTTTGGCTCCATCAATAAAAGAAGAAAGCTTGTCAAAAGACCCTTCATCGATTACAGCATTTACAAAGTTTGAAAAGTCTTCAACGGGCCCCATTTTCATGGATACCATATCGCATTTAATTTCATGTAAAATATCTTCCCAAAGACTTTGTGGAAGATAGGCACGAGAGGCAGCAGAACACTTTTGGCCTTGATATTCGAATGCACCACGAGTTAAGGCTGTAGCTACTTGCCTAGCATTTGCCGATTTATGAGCTAATACAAAGTTTTTACCACCAGTTTCTCCAACTATTCTAGGATAGGATCTGAAGTTTTGAATATTCTTACCAATTTCTTTCCAAATATTTTGAAATACTGAAGTAGAACCTGTAAAGTGGATTCCAGCAAAATCTCTATGTGAGAAAATGACTTTCCCGGCAACAGGACCTGAAACATATACCAAATTAATGACACCATCAGGTAAGCCAGCTTCCATGAAAATCTCCATGATAATAGTAGCTGAATATATTTGAGTATTTGATGGTTTCCAAACAACTGTATTTCCCATGAGGGCAGGAGCAGAAGGTAAATTACCAGCAATGGCAGTAAAGTTGAAAGGAGTGAGAGCAAAAACGAAACCTTCTAAACCTCTTTGCTCAATTCTGTTCCAGATCGATTCGTCAGATTCAGGTTGTTCATTATAGATTTCGGTCATGTACTGTACATTAAATCTTAAGAAATCTGCTAATTCACAAGCGGCATCAATCTCTGCTTGGTGCACAGATTTAGATTGAGCCAGCATAGTTGCTGCATTAATTCTGGCTCTATATGGACCAGAAATCATACCTGCAGCTTTAAGGAAAATAGAGGCTCTTTGTTTCCATGACATGGAAGCCCAACCTTTTCTTGCTGCTAAAGCGGCATTGATAGCATCCTTAACATGACCTTCGTTTCCACGGCTATAGTGCCCTAAAACTTTTTGATGATCATGAGGAGGACTCATTTTTATTTTATTGTCTGTAAATACTTCTTTTCCATTGATGATCATTGGAATATCAACTTCGTATGATCTAGCGCATTCAAGAGCTTTAAGGATTTTTTCTCTCTCAGGGGAACCACTTTTGTAGGACAAAACGGGCTCGTTTTTAGCTGGAGGAACAAAATATAAACTGTTTTGCATATGACTGAAATATTAATGTTAAATGTTCATTTTATCGATATGCATTGGGTTTGCATAACGATTGCAAAAGTAATATTTCCTCTTAAAATTCGAAGGGAAAGAAAAGTTTTTAATTTGTTAAATATTGGGAATAAAAAATGCCCTGAAAATATCTGCTTTAGGGCGTTTTTTTATGATTTGGAAGTTTTGAAGAGTTTTAATACTTAAGATATGTAATTATTATGAATTATAATATTTTATCCTTAAAGTCTTCATAAGCATCTTCAATGGCATTATCCATTTTCTTATGTAAGGTGTCGTAGGCTTCCAATAGGTTTTTAGCTTTAGGGGTGAGGGTGGAGGCTCCTCCACCAACTCCTCCTCTGTACTTTTCTGTGAGATTGTAGCCCAATAATTCTTCTGAATTTTTTATATCACCCCAAGCTTTTCTATAGCTCACTCCTAAATGCTCTGCTGCAGATTTTAGCGAACCCATTTCATCAATTGCTTTTAAAATAGCATATGTGTTTTCTTCAATAATACCTTCGCCAGATACAGCTGATAACCATAATTTGTATCTTAGGAATACATCATTTCTTGAGCTTCTTGGTGGTTTCATATATTAGTTTTTTTTTGGACCGCATGCTTTTATTTACCAATGGCAAATATAAAACGAAATTTACCGCTGGGAAATATAAATTGTTAAATAAATAGCTAAAAAAATGAACTTCCTAGCTATAAACGCATTTATATGAAGTTTGATCTTCTAAGATGACTTTAAAACTAGAATCTTTTTCTACTCTAAAAGTTTCGTATTCTCCATAAACTTTCCATTCTGTTTCACCATCAATTAAAACTTTCATTTCTCCTGATGTTACGGTCATGTGCTCAACCATAGAAGTACCAAATTCATATTCACCTTTAGCCATTACGCCAATGGTTACTTTGCCTGCTTTATTATCAAAACCTAATGATTTTACCGTTCCGTCGAAATATTCGTTTACATTAAACATTGCGTATTGTTTTTATAATTTATTATTTGATTTGTAATCTCTCTATATCCTACTGAAGGAGCAGCTAAAATAAAACTATTTTTTATGCAGTGCTCTTTGATGTAGTTATTTCTGCTATTAATAATTAGTCAGAATAAAGTTTGATTTGAGAAAAAAAGCATTAAAAAAAGCCCTCATTTTATAGAGGACTTTTTATCTATATTATCATCAGAATCATTAGTTTTGATGAGGAGTTATTGTTTCAAGAATTTCTGGTAAATCCATTCCTAAATCTTTCATGTGAGAGATTTTAGGGACACCATTCTTGGTCCATCCTCTTCTTAAATATACAGCATCTAATAATTTTTCATATTGAGACTCACGGAATTCTCTAAGAATATCACGTTTTTCTTCAGTAGTTTTACCTTCTGGTTCAATATTTAAAATTTCTTTTAGTTGCTTATCGTAACGTTCTGCTCTAGATTCGTATTCCTCAATAGTAACAGGGCCAGCAGCTCTGTATGGTTGAGCATCAAATTCTCTAGTGCCGTAACCTCTTCTTAGGTTAAAGGCTCTTTGGTAATTATAAACTCTTTCAGATTGACGGATGATATCGTGTTTGTCAATATTCTGACCAGTTACAGCATTGAATATAGTTACATAATTGTCAACGTGTTCTGGAACTTTTGCAGGCTCGTCAGAATCTGCATTAGTAATAGGCTCTACATCATTCCACGGAAGTTTACATAATCCCATTAATCCGAACCAAGTTCTAAACATTGGGAAATAATGTAAGGCTTCTGCTTTGTCTTCGAAAGAAGGAATTTGGTTGTTTACTGCGTCCATAAAGATTAACCAAGCTTCATCGTGCTGAGGTCCTTTATTTGTCATGGCAAAACCACCTTGTTGAGCTAGAGATTCTTTAGAGATATACTCAGAATATTCTAATCCTTTATTTTCCATTCCGATATCTTGTAAGAAATCAGCATCACCCCAACCATTCTTAATGAAAAGCTCTTTCATCTTACGAACGCCCATTCCGGCAATAAGACCAAATCCTTCTCCACGAGCCAATTGGTGCATGGCTTCCATAGCAGAATCAGAATTACCGAAGTTAAGTTTTAAGCCACCAGTTCTTTCTTCGTTTAGAATGCCATTCTCATAACACTCCATAGCAAAGGCCATTAAAGTACCCCAAGAAATAGTGCAAATACCATAAGTATCGCAATAGAAGTTCGCTTCAATAATATAATCAGGGTTAAAAATACCACAGTTAGAACCAAGTCCACCAGCATTTTCATATTCAGGACCATCAACTATTACTTTTTGTCCAGCGTAAGGACCTGTTCTTAATTCATAATTATCAATACCTTTAGCACAAGACATATTACAACCTAACCAACATCCATCAGGTACACCTTGAGTAAATCTTCTTTTCCACTCTTCAGAGTCAATGTTTTTGATATCATGATGACTACCATACTTATAATTGTTTGTAGGAAGTAAATCATAATCATTCATGATTTCCATAAGGTGAGCAGTACCTTTAGTTTTCATTTCACATTGGTCATCATCTAAATCGCGCATCTCTTTGTTGAAAGTCCTACCGCGTTCCATGATGGCTTTAAGATCAACCACATTGTTTAGGTTTCCTGTTACACCAGGAACTTTACAAACAAGAGCTTTAATCTTTTTATCTCTAAAAACAGTACCGATACCTCCACGGCCTGCTTGTTTCAATCTTACTACTTTACGTTTAGCATCGAAGAAACTAAAGTTGAGCATTCCTATTAATGAATGATCGGCAGCTTCACCAGCAGATACGACCGCTACATTTTTTCTGTCTTTATCATTGTCAGCATACATTTCTGTAAGCTGCTCAGCCAATACATGACTGTCAATAGCTTCAGCAGGAGCTTCAATAATCTCAATTTTACCAGTTGTTCCATCAATGAAGATAATCACTTCTTTGTCAGATTTTCCTTGAAGTTCTAGTGAATCAAATCCAGAAAATTTTAAAAATGGTCCAAAGTATCCACCTACATTACTATCCATCACTGAATTAGTTTGTGGAGATATACTAACAACTAATGATTTACCAGTACCAGAATACTGTGTAATACCACAAATAGGGCCTCCAGAAATCACGATTTCATTCTCAGGATCATTCCATTTTGTGTCAGGCTTTGTTGCATCCCAAAGGTATTTTAAACCATATCCTTTTCCACCGATGAATTTCTCTTTCATTTCAGCAGGAACGTCCTTTGATTTTATCGTAAGATCAGAAACATTGATATAGAGAGTTTTATCTGTATATCCCTTGTCAACTGGAGTGATGTCGTATTTCCAATCGGCTAATAATTTGTGTTGTTTTTTTATTTCTTCAATATTCATATCCTAAGGATTTATTATATGTATAATTCCATTTTAATTGCGTTGGACAAATTTATAAAAATTAATCTACTAAAATCACCAAAGAGCCTAATAATCAGATATGCAAACTAACGCATATCGATATTTATATTCAGTCTTAATTATGAAGATTAGAAAAATATCTTGGGTTTAATATATGCAAGTATTTAAAAATTCTGAATATGAGATATGTTGGAATATATTTAACTTTGTAAAATAATTATATAGGCTGAAAAAAAAATAAGGAATTCAGGATGTTCAACGGTATTTAGAATCTTATAAATATAAAGTTTTTGGAGTCAGGATGCTTCATTTCAGGCTAAATGATAAGTGAAATTCTTAGTATTTATGATGTAATTTTTTGTTTTTTGTCGTGTTTTAAATTAATGACTGAATTTTATGAAATTTGAAAAGATAAAGGAGATACTTTTAAATAAAACCGTAGGAATTGCCGGATGTGGTGGATTGGGTTCCAATTGTGCTGTAGCATTGGCGAGAGTGGGGGTTGGAAAGCTCATTATTGCTGATTTTGATGTTATTGAAGAGAGTAATTTGAATAGACAGTATTATTTTCATCATCAAATAGGAAAACAGAAAGTTTATAGTTTAAAGGAGAATATCCATCTTATTAATCCAGATGTTCAAATCTCAGCTCATCAGATTAAGCTTGAAGCTCAAGATATTTACGACCTATATAAGAATTGTGATGTTATAGTGGAAGCTTTCGATAATGCTGAAATGAAACAAATAATTATTGAAACCATTTGTGAAAAACTATCTGCGACTCCTTTAGTTATTGGACTAGGAATGGCGGGTTGGGGAGATATTGAATCGATTCATTTGCGTAATTCTGACAATCTGTATATTTGTGGCGATGAAAAAAGTGAAGTCTCGGAGGAATTCCCTCCATTAGCTCCGCGAGTTGGCATAGTTGCGAATATGCAAGCCGACACAGTATTAGAATTACTTTTAAAAGAGAAATAAATGAATATAACACTAAATAATAAGCCAGAATCCTTCGAACAAGATAGTTTAAGTGTTTCGGAAGTGCTGAAAGTCAAGCGTTTTACTTTTAAACTCTTGGTGATTAAAATCAATGGAAAATTGATTAGAAAACCTGAATATGAGTCTAGTTTTGTAAAGGATGGGGATGATTTGCAAATTATACATATGATTAGTGGAGGATAATTGTTCTTTGCGAGAATACGCTAAATATGAATAAGCTGTTAAATTTGTGATGATTTATCTATATGTATTATATTTGCCACTAGAAACTAAATATAAAGTAAACATAAAAACACATTATAATGAGCGCAAAAACAACTGTAAAATGGACTAAAAGAATGTCTTTCGAAGCGGATTTAGATGGACATAAGATCATAATAGATGCCGACCCATCAGTGGGAGGAGAGAATAAAGGCCCTAAGCCAAAACCATTGATGCTAGTTGCACTAGCAGGTTGTACCGGTATGGATGTAGTTTCCATGCTAACAAAAATGAGAGTAGAATTAGAGGACTTTAGCATTGATGTGGAAGCAAATTTAACCACAGAACATCCTAAATATTTTGACGCGTTTACTATCGTTTATACCTTCAAAGGAAAAGACCTACCTATGGCAAAATTGGAAAAAGCAGTTAATCTTTCACAAGAAAGATATTGTGGTGTAAGTGATATGTATCGTAAGTTTGCTTCTATTGATCACAAGATTGTGGTAGTGGAGTAATAGAACATAAAACAAAAAATGAAGAGATAACATTAATAAATGTTGTCTCTTTTTTTGTTTTTAGGAAATAGTTAAGTCAATGTTACCTTCCTCAAAAATCATTTGAAGTTCACTAATCATCATGGCAGTGGCTCCCCAAATTTTGAGTCCATTAATCATATAACATGGGGCTTTTATGCTCATGTTTTTTTTCTCTCTATTACGAATTAGGATTTCCTCGGTGGTGAATTTTTCTTTTTTAAATAAATCCTCCAATGCCACTAGATGTAAAGACTCTACTTCGGTCTTATCAGGAAATAACTCATCCAGCTCGTTTACAAAAGCAACAAAAGGCTGAACCAAAAAGTTGGAAGGAGGAATATAGAGTTCGGAGAGGGGAGCCATATAATTGCTCTCCTCTAAAATGACTCCAGTTTCTTCGCCATATTCTCTGAGGGCTGTTTCTAGTAGGTTTTTGTCGGTTTTTTCTTTTTGACCACCAGGTAAGGATACTTGTCCGCTGTGAACACCAGGATACTCGGGTCTCTTCATGAATAATGTATGAATCTTTCCGTCCTTTGGAAATAATAGAAAAGTAACGGCGCTGCGCTTGGCATCTAAGGGCCAATCTCTATTTTCCAAACCTTCGATTCTGTCGATAGGAGCCACACGTGTATGTGCCTTGGATCCAGGAAGTGGATTTTCAAGTAGCTTCTTTAATTCTAGAGTCCAGCTATCTGCATTTCTATTCATTTGGCAAAAATAGAAAAAGAGGAAACTCATAAGATTATTATTTCGTAAAAAATTTAAAATAGTTTAGACAGAAACATCTTATGCTTATCTTTGCGCCATTATAATATGAGAAATAATAATTGTATTTTTATGAGTCAAGAACAACATCAATTTGATTATGAATCCAGTGAGTTATTAGAAGAGAATAAATCCTTAATTCTTTTTAATGACGATCATAATACCTTCGATTTTGTAATAGAAACATTAATAGATGTTTGTGAACATGATCCTTTGCAAGCTGAGCAATGTGCCTTAATCGTTCATCATAAAGGTAAATGCCAAGTGAAATCGGGTAGCTATAATGAGTTAAAGCCTTCGTTTAGAGAAATGTCAGATCGTGATTTAACTGTGGCTATTGATTAGTTTTTCTGAACAAACGTAGTGTATCTTCTTATTCATACTCTCTTTTTATCTATTAATTTGTTTCTGTGGCTTTTGACCATATTATGGTATATAAGGTCATATAAGTCTTTGTTTTTTCTTATATATTCTTAAATGTCTTTTATGGGTCCCATCCATTCTTAGATGCTACACTTTTTTTAATTTTAAAGGTTTAGAAAGTCTCCTAAGTTTTTATCTTTGCTCTTTCCACTAAAAAGGTAGAATGAATAGATTTTTCTTTGGTTTTCAAAAAGCTTTTCGCCGTCGCCCAGTATTATATGGTTTGATAACTATTTTGTTTTTTCTAGCTCTTGGTTTTGGGGCATTTCAATTGAAATTATCAGAAGATGCACGGGCTATTTTACCCAAGTCAGAAAATGCTGATCAACTGAATGATATCTTAGCGCATATTAACCTCAGCGATAGACTGTTTTTCAATATTTATTTAAGTGATACTTCAGAAATTCAACAAAACGAGCTGATTAAGTTTGCCAAGCAATTATCCGATTCATTAGCCTCCTCAGCGCGTATTAAAGAAATCAGACTGAATATTGAGAATCAGTCTATAGACCAAGTGAGTAGCTATGTATTAAGAAATTTACCTTTTCTTTTAGAGGATTCTGATTATGCTTATTTTGACACTTTGATAACGCAAGGTCGCTTTCAATCCTCATTCAAAAAAAAGTATAAGAGTTTATTGAGCCCTGCTTCCGTATTTCTTAAAAAGTTGGTTATTGAAGATCCAGCAGGTTTGAGTTTAAAAGCGCTAGAGCGTTTAAAAGGTTTTCAAATAGATCAAGAAATTAGTATTGATAAAGGATATCTGTTCACTCAGGACAAAAAGCATTTATTATTCTTTCTTACTCCAATAGCTAGTTCTTCAGAAACAGCACAGAATGCAAAAATGGTTCTAGAAATAGAAAGCTATATTCAAGAGCTTGAAGAGCAGTTTGAGGGGAGGATAATAGCTGAGTATTTTGGTGCACCTGTGGTAGCAGCTGGAAATGCAGAGCAAATTAAAAAAGACATCATTTTAACCGTGAGTATGGCTTTGGTGATGGTGGTTTTGTTGATTGCCTTTTTCTATAAAAGCAAACGACTGTATCTCATTATCTTTTTACCAGCTGCTTTAGCAGTCATTACAAGTATGGCGGTATTGTATTTACTAAAAGGGGAAATATCAGCCATTGCATTAGGTCTGGGTTCTGTATTGGTGGGGATTAGTATCGACTATGTTTTACATATTTTTACTCACTTTCAGAAAACCAATTCCATTAAGAAAGTATTGGAAGATGTAAGTGAACCCATTTTGATAAGTGCAGCTACTACAGCAACAGCATTTCTTGGATTACTAGTAGTCTCCGCTCCAGCATTGCAAGATATGGGTTGGTTTGCAGGGCTTAGTATAATTTTTTCAGCTTTGTTTTCCCTCGTTTTTATTCCTTTAATTTTGAAAGAGAAGAAGAAGGGAGAAGAGAAAAAAGAAGTGAAGCTCAACCTTGTTCAAAGACTCGTCAACTATATTTCTATTTACCCTTTTCACCAGAAGACTTTTTTGATCCTAGCCATCCTCATTTTATCTCCTGTTTTTTACTATTTCTCTAAAGAAGTTAAATTTCAGGGCGATATGAATGAAATCAATTTCATGGAGGCCATGACCAGAAATGCCGAGCGACATCTGAATGAGATCACAAAACTGAGTCAGAGGAATATATATGTGGTGGCCTTAGGAGATGATTTAGAATCCGTTCTTCAGAAAAACGAAGCTTTCGAAAATCGTTTGTCGAATATAGATAAAGACTTGGTGATGAACTTTACTTCGGTTTCATCCATATTACCTTCTAAAAAGCTGCAGAATGAGAAAATAGAAAAATGGAAAGCCTATTGGACATTTGATAAACAGAAGATTCTGCTCAGCCAATTAGAGGATATAGAAAACAACTATGGCTTTAGGGCTGGAAGTTTTGATCGATTTAAGAATTGGTTTCATTCTGATTTTGTCAGTATTTCAGAGTCAGATACCCATTTGATTAAAGAAGCATTTTTAAGTGAGTTTCTTCAGGGGACAGCCGAAATGCCTATGGCCATCACTCAAATAAAAACAAGTTCAGAGAATAAACATAAATTGCATGACGTTTTAGATCAGCAATCTCACGAAGGCATTTATATTATTGATAAAGAATATCTTACTACTCAATTCGTCAAGCAATTACAAGATGATTTTCAGTGGTTGGTCAATTTAACTTTATTACTGGTTTTCTTAATTATCTGGATGAGTTTTGGGAGAATTGAATTAGCAGTCATTACCTATTTACCTTTGGCTTTGAGTTGGATTTGGACTACTGGACTCATGGCTCTTTTAGGGTTAGAATTCAATATCGTAAATATTATTATCAGCACCTTCGTTTTTGGTTTAGGGATAGATTATTGCATTTTTATCACACGTGGTTTAATGCAGGAATATAAATATGGAGAAGAGAAATTAGACTCTTTTAAAACCAGTATTCTATTTTCGACAGTGACTAGTATGGTTGGAATTGGAGTTCTGCTTTTTGCTAAGCATCCTGCGTTACAATCCATGGCTTTTGTGACTATCATCGGTTTGTCGAGTGTATTTATATTGAGTTTCAGTTTGCAGCCTTTGCTATTCTATTGGCTGATCAATGTGAAAAAAGGACAGCGAAGATTGGTTCCGGTTACTGCATTGAATCTATTGGGCTCTATTATTGCTCTTTTGGTTTTTACCATAGGGAGTTTGTTTAATACCATTGCTGGTTTCTTTTTGATCATTCTAACAGGAGGCAAGAGTAAGCGTACAAGGTTGTGGTTTCATAAGCTATTGGTCATTACGAGTAGAATCATGATTTATATCATGTTTAATGTGAAGAAAAATGTGATGGGCTTCGATAAGAAAAAGTTTGAGGAGCCTGCAGTTATTATAAGCAACCATCAAAGCCATATCGATATCATGTTGATGCTCATGTTGCATCCTAAAATGATATTGCTGACCAATGACTGGGTACAAAGGAATTTCTTCTATGGATTCATTGTGAAAATGGCTGATTTTTATCCCATTCTCGACCATCTCCATGCCCATGTAGATTTATTGAAGAAAAAGACAGACGAAGGTTATTCTATCATGATTTTCCCAGAAGGAACTCGCTCTGCTACAGGAAAAATAGGCCGTTTTCATAAAGGAGCTTTTTACCTAGCTGAGCAATTAAATTTGGATGTATTACCTATTATTCTGCACGGGCCTGGGCATTGTATCACCAAAGGAGAACCTTTTCTGAAGAGTGGTAGAATAGATGTGAAAGTGGGAGATAGGATAGCTCTTGATGATAAGCGATTTGGAGAAGGGTATGTGCAGCGTTCTAAGAAATTCAGGTCTTGGTATCAAGATCAATTAGAGGAGATTGCAAATGAAGTAATCACACCAAATTATATGCGCAAACGTGTGGATATGAATTATATCTATAAAGGACCGGTTCTAGAATGGTATGTGAAGATTAAGATGAATTTTGAAAAGAATTACGAGTTCTTTAATGAAGTGATTCCTCAAGAGGCACATATCATCGATTTGGGTTGTGGTAACGGCATGTTGGATTATATGCTCATGATGCTTTCCAATAAGAGGAGTGTGCTGGGAGTAGATTATGATGAAGATAAAATTCAAGTGGCTCAAAATAATAGTGCGAGAAAGCAATTTTTAGATGGACAAGTGGAGTTTGAGTCAGCAGATTTAAACCATTGGAAATTCCAGAATGCTGATGTCTATGTTTTAGCCGATGTGCTTCATTATATTCCTGAAGATGAGCAAGAATATGTGATTAAGGAATCTGTTGCCCATTTAAATCAAGGAGGAATGATTATCATTCGTGATGCAGATACCAGTCTTGAGAAGAAACACAGAGGAACCAAGTTCAGTGAATGGCAATCTACCAAATTCTTTGGCTTTAATAAAACCAAAGACGATAACAAACAATTATACTTTGGTACTGCTAGCGATAGGATTTCCTTACTCGAATCACTTGGTCTACAAGTTGAACTCATCGACCATACCAAAATGAATTCTAATGTGGTGATTATTGGGCGAAAGGTCTAATGCCATTTTCTTAGCCATTCTTTCTACCATATAAAAAATACTTTGCTATTTCCTTAATTATGAGGGATTGCTTCAAATCTTAGGATAAATAGGAAATACTAATATTCATTAGGTTGGTTTTAATATGCATTAAATCAGTCGGATAGAAAAATATTCAATAAAAACTTGACTTCCTAATATCAATTTGCATATATTTGCCAACTAGTTTAACCAAATGGTTAAATCAAATGGTAAAATATAATTTGAATCAAGATGGTGAGCAAAAAAGACATCAATACAGAATGCAAAATAGTGGAGGCTGCAGAAAAAGTTTTCATAGAAAATGGAATGGCAGGAGCAAGAATGCAACAAATTGCCGATGAGGCTGGAATTAATAAAGCCTTACTTCATTATTATTATCGCAGCAAAGAGAAACTGTTTTCCATTGTATTTAGAACTGCAATTAAAGCCCTACTACCTAATCTCATTAAGTCATTTAAAACTGAAGGCGATTTTTTCGATAGGCTTCACGTTTTTGTGGAAAGTTATTTAAATATTATTGAAAAGAATCCTCATCTCCCTGGTTTTGTCATCCATGAACTCAATCATCGTCCTGAGCAATTAATACAAACCATTGCAGATTTGGATATTGATATTCAATTTATACTGGATGATATTGATGCCGAAATTGAAAAAGGGAGGATAATCAATATTTCACCAAAGCATTTAATAGTCAATGTGATTTCTTTATGTATTTTTCCTGTGGTGGCTAGACCTATGGTGACAGGAGTATTGTTTAAGGGAAATAAGGAAGAGTATAAAACTTTCCTTAAGGAAAGGAGAACAAATGTTGCTGATTTTGTCATTAATAGTATAAAAACCAAATAAATATGAAACGAATTTTAAGTCTAATTATAGCTTTCATGGTGGTTTCTAACTTGTCTGCCCAAAAACAGATAAGTTTACAAGAATGTTTTGACTTTGCGGTGATTCATCATCCTGTATATGCTCAGAAAGCTTTGAAAGCTGAAAATTCTCAAATTGAAGTCGAGAATTATAAAAAGGATTTGCTTCCTCAGATCATACTCAATGGAAGAGCGACTTATCAGAATGAGGTCATTAGTCTTCCATTCGATATTCCTAATATGGATGTTCCCGAATTGAGTAAAGACCAATATAAAATGACTTTAGACGTAAATCAAGTTATTTATAGAGGCGGAATTTATCAGAAGCAAAAGAATCTAGAAGAATTGCAACAGATTCTAGAACAATTAGAGGTGGACCAGAATCTATATCACATTAAAAATGAGGTAAAAAACCTCTTCGTTACCGTTGTTCTTTTGGATGAGCAGAATAAAATCATCGACTCCTATGAGAAAAGGCTTAAGGCAAAACAGAAGGAAATGCAAGCCTTAATAGAGGAGGGTGCTATTTTAGAAACTTCTGCTGATAGAATACTAGTCGAACTCATTAAAGCCAAGCAACAGAAGGACGAGATTGCCATTAAAAGAGCAGCTTTAATCGAGAATTTAGAAACCTTGACGGGGCAAGAGCTCAATGGTGTGATAGAGTTAAGCTTGAGTCAGCCTCAAATTGAAGATCAGCAACAAAGTCGATTGGAATTCCAATATATGCTAGAAACTCAAAATAAATTAGAGTATTCTAAAAATTTGATTGATGCTCAAAAACTACCCAAAATTTCAGCATTTGCTCAAGGTGGTTATGGTCGCCCTGGATTCAATTATCTTTCTGATAATTTCTCTGAGTTTTGGATGGTGGGATTAAATTTCCAGTGGAAGATACTCAACTGGAATAAGCATAATAATCAGAAACATATAATGGATTTAAATATTCAAGTGATTGAAAGTCAGAAGCAAGATTTTGAGAGAAATATAGAGATGGCGCTAAATCAGATGAGAGCTGAAATTGAGAAATGGGAAGTGGTTTTACAATCCGATCCAGAAGTGATTCGCTTAAGAACCAATGTGGCAGAAAATGCCAGCCATCAGATGAATCAAGGGGTGATTACTACCTCAGCATATATTGAAGAATTACAAACCTTAAGTCAGGCGGAAATCGACAGGAAGATACATGAAATACAATTGATTAATAGTAAATTAGATTATTTGAACATCCTCGGAAAATTATAAGATATGAAAAAGATAAATTACGAATTTGACAGTGCTTTTATGATGATTTTGATGCTTTCTTTGGCATTACTTTCCTCTTGCCAAAACAATAATAAGAAGTCCGATGCTTATGGCAACTTCGAACTCGATAAAACCTTTGTATCTGCTGAAAGTCAAGGGCGAATATTATGGTTAGATATTGAGGAGGGTAAAACCTTAAAAGCGGAGCAAATTATTGGACAAATCGATAGCATGAATTTGCATTGTCAAAAAGAGCAGTTAAAAGCGCAACAGACTATGATATTGGCCAATCTACCTGATATTGATGCGCAAATAAAAGTGCAAAAACAGCAAAAAGAAAATATTCTAGTCAACAAGAAAAGGCTAGACCAATTGTTCGCTAAAAAAGCAGCAACCCAAAAACAAGTAGACGATGTTCAGGGAAGTCTAGATTTGATAAATGCTCAACTATCAGCTACGGAAGTCAAAAAATCCAATGTGTTTGCACAAGTAAAAGCTATTGATAGTCAGATTGCCACTATTGAATACCAGATTTCTAAATGTATCATCACCTGCCCTGTGGATGGAAAAGTATTGACTCAATTGAGTAGGACTGGAGAAACCACCGCTCCCGGAAAACCCTTATTTACCATTGCTGCACTAAACGATATTCGCTTAAAGGTTTATGTCAGTGGTGATCAGTTACCACATTTAAAGATAGGTCAGAAAGTAGAGGTGCTCATTGATAATGATCAAACTACAAATACTAGTCTCGTTGGTGAAATAACATGGATTGCAGAGCAAGCGGAGTTTACGCCAAAAACCGTTCAAACCAAGAAAGAAAGAGTGAATCTGGTTTATGCCTTGAAGATAAAATGTAAGAACGATGGGAGCTTAAAAGCGGGGATGCCTGCGGAAGTTAATTTCTAGGTACTGGGTACTGGGTGCTGGGTGCTGGGTGCTTCGAACTTCGTGCTTATAACAATTGAAATAATTTAAATAGGCTATTTGAACACAAATAAAATCTAAACTATTGAAACCAATCATAAGCATACAACAAATCAATAAGTCCTATGAGAATATAGCGGCTTTGAAGGATATCAATTTGGAAATTGGAGAAGCTGAGTTATTTGGTTTTATCGGACCAGATGGGGCAGGGAAGAGTACATTATTTCGGATTTTGGCGAGTTTGTTATTGGCAGATTCGGGTCAGATTGAATTGGCAGGCTTAGATGTGGAGAAGGACTATAAAGAGCTCAGAACTATATTAGGATATATGCCAGGTAAATTTTCTTTGTATCAGGATTTAAGTGTGGAAGAGAACCTGAATTTCTTTGCTGGAATTTTCAATACCACCATTAAAGAGAATTATCATTTAATAAAAGATATCTACGAGCAAATTGAGCCATTTAAGAAAAGAAAAGCTGGTGATTTATCCGGAGGAATGAAACAGAAACTAGCCCTTTCTTGTGCACTCATTCATAAACCCACTGTATTATTATTAGATGAGCCCACTACTGGTGTTGATGCGGTTTCGAGGATTGAGTTTTGGGATATGTTAGACAAGCTAAAAGCCCAAGGAATCACTATTTTGGTGAGTACACCCTATATGGATGAGGCTGCTCGCTGCGATAGAATAGCATTGATACAAAAAGGGGAGATTATGCAAATTGATAAGCCGGAAAATGTGGTAGATACCTTTAGGCATCATTTGTATGGTGTGAAAGCAAAAGACATGTACGCACTCGTAAAACTCCTTAGAACTCATCCTGCTTGTCATTCCGCCTATCTTTTTGGGGAATGTATTCACTTGTCCTCCTCTAATAAAATAAATGAAAAGGAATTAATAGCATTCTTGGAGAAGCATCAGATGGAAGAGATAGAAATTTCCACTTTGAAAGCCGAGATTGAGGATAGTTTTATGGATTTAATGAGTGATAGAGAAAAAACAGAAGCATCATGAAAGACACTCAAAAACAAGTCATAGTAAAAGATTTAGTGAAGAAATTTGGCAACTTCGTGGCCAACGATCATCTTTCTTTTGAAGTAAATAGTGGTGAAATATTCGGTTTCTTAGGTGCAAATGGAGCTGGTAAAACCACTGCAATTAAAATCCTTTGTGGACTTTCGGCTCCTACTTCTGGGGAGGTCTCTGTAGCTGGATTCGATATCTATAAGCAGAGAGAGCAGATAAAGAAAAGTATTGGTTATATGAGCCAGAAATTCTCTTTATATGATGATTTGACCATTGCTGAAAACATTCGTTTTTACGGAGGAATCTATGGATTGAGCCGTAAGCAAATAAAATCGAAAACTGCTGATTATATGGATTCCTTGAGTTTGCATGAGTATGCGAGTTCACGAGTGGTGGAACTACCTTTGGGAATAAAGCAAAAGCTTTCTTTTATGGTGGCCATTTTGCACGAACCGCCTATTGTATTTTTAGATGAACCCACAGGAGGAGTAGACCCTCTAACCCGTCGTCAATTTTGGGAAATGATTTATCAGGAAGCCAAAAACGGAAAAACCATCTTTGTAACAACCCACTATATGGATGAAGCTGAATATTGCCATCGAGTTAGTATTATGGTGGATGGAAAGATAGAAGCATTAGATACTCCAGCTGGATTAAAGAAAGAATTTGGTGTGGATAGCGTGGAAAAAGTATTTGTTAAACTAGCCAGAGGATAGCCATGAAAATATTCATTATAAAAGAGTTTTTGCAGATTTTTCGTGATACCAGAACCATGGTTATTCTATTTGGTATTCCCATTGTTCAAATTTTACTTTTCGGTTTTGCCCTAAAAAATGATATCAAAAATGTACAAATCTCTATTTTAGATCAGAGTAAAGACTTGTATACTCAAGAGTTAACTAACAAACTAGTCTCCTCAGGTTATTTTATCCTCAATAGTAATTTAAAAGATGCAGATGAAATAGAAGGCGTTTTTAAAAAGGGGAAAGTAAGGGAAGTCATTGTCTTTGAGCCTCAATTTGGTGAGAACCTGATTAAAGAAGGTAGAGCCACTGTTCAAATTATTACAGATGCATCCGACCCCAATACAGCCAATATGGTGTATAGTTATACCCAAGCCATCATAAGCGATTATGTTGCAGAAATAAATACCCGAAACGAACAGCCTGTCATGATTATTCCAGAAACCGAGATGCGTTATAACCCTGAATTAGAGTCCGTCTTTTTGTTTGTTCCCGGTCTGATAACCATCGTTTTAATGTTGGTTTCTGCTATGATGACTTCTATTTCCATTACAAGAGAAAAGGAATTGGGAACCATGGAGGTATTATTGGTTTCGCCGGTCAAGCCCTGGCAAATCATCTTAGGAAAAGTCTTACCGTATGTTTTCTTATCCTTTATTAGTGCCATCCTCATTCTTTTGATGAGCTATTTTGTATTCCACATGCCTTTCAGTGGTAGTTTGACGCTATTATTATCCTCTTCATTACTATTTATCATACTGGCTTTAGCATTGGGTTTATTTATTTCTACAGTGTCGAAAACTCAACAAGTAGCCATGTTGTTGAGTATGTTTGCTCTATTGCTTCCTACGATTTTGCTGAGTGGTTTTATTTTTCCCATTAAAAATATGCCTTTGGCACTTCAATATTTTAGTCATTTAATGCCGCCGAAATGGTTTGTTATCGTCATTAAAAATATAATGATTAAGGGAAATGGGATAGAAATGATATGGAAAGAATTACTCATTCTACTTGGTATGACCATATTCTTCATAGTCCTAAGTATCAAGAAATTTAAGATCCGACTGGAGTAATATTTAGTTTCATTTCTTTGTAATTATATAGTGTAATTAAATTGATATAGAGATGTTTATAAAGATTAATTAAAGTTTTAATACAAGAATATAAATCATGGGTGTTTTTAAAATTATAAAATCAACCAATAGAACTCGAAGGCACAAAGCTAAAGCCGGTTGATTATTTAAATTCAATTAAAATAGAGCATTTGTGGCCATACAATTTTTAACCTTAGATTTAAATTAATAATGAATATTGACAGATGAAAACAATATTATACTTTATACAAAAAGAATTTCTGCAGATTTTTCGTGATAAAATGATGCTTCCCATCATCTTTGCCATTCCAGTGATTCAGCTATTGGTGCTTTCTTATACTGCGACCTACGAGATCAAGAAAATTGATTTGGGGATTGTAGATTTAGATCGTTCTGTTACTTCTGCTAATTTCATTTCTAAATTTGAGGCCAGTCCTTTTTATGTTCTGAAACTAGTAGAACCAAGCTATCAAGATTTGGATGAGATGATGCAAAAAGGAGACTTGGAACAGATTATTTATATCCCCCAGCATTTTGAGGAGGATTTATTGAATAAAAACAATACCACCGTACAAATCATCACTGATGCGATTAATGGCAGTGCTGCTAGTTTGATGAGTGCTTATAGTGCTCAGATTCTTGGAGGCTTTAATATGGAGTTTTTAATCGAAGAAATGATGATTCCGGTGGCTTATCGTCAAATCAATAATGAGGTGGCTTATTGGTATAATCCTGAACTGGATTATAAAACCTTTATGGTTCCGGGTATTTTGGTTTTATTGGTTACTATTATTGGCCTTTTTCTATCTGCCATGAATATCGTTAAAGAAAAAGAAATTGGAACCATAGAACAGCTGAATGTCACGCCAATTAAAAAGTATCAATTCATCATTGGGAAATTGATGCCCTTCTGGTTTATCGCAATGTTTGATTTAGGATTAGGCTTATTGATTGCAAAATTTGTATTTGCAGTCCCTATGCTAGGTAGTGTTCCATTGGTGATAGGAGTGGCAGGAGTCTATTTAATTCTGGTTTTGGGTATAGGGTTGCTTATCAGTACCTTATCTGATACACAACAACAATCCATGTTTATCTCTTGGTTTTTTGTTATGATATTTATTTTGCTAAGCGGATTGTTCACACCCGTTGAAAACATGCCTATTTGGGCTCAAAAACTAAATATCATTAATCCAATTGCCTACTTTATTGAGTTTATGCGTCTTGTGCTTCTCAAAGGCTCTAGCTTTATGGATGTTTGGAAAAATATTGTCTCAATTTCTGTTTATGCCGTGGTGATGATTGCTTTGGCTACGTTGCGCTATCGTAAACACAGTTAGTATTTGCAGGAAAACATCAATCTCTTCACTTTTTTGATTTGGAATCCAGTCATTTACCAAAGTAAATTCCTGAATTTCAAATCTGCAAAAAACTTCGACCTTGACGTTTTTTGCGAAATACTAGAGATTTCTTACAGTTGCTTTAGGGAAGATAAAGAAGTGAACAAGTAAAAACTAATAGTTAACAGTTTGGCTTGGCTTCAAGAATGTTAATCAATTTTGACAGCTCTAATTGGCGTTTGGTTTTGTGAAATGGAAGAAGGAAGAAGGAAGAAGGAAGAAGGAAGAAGGAAGAAGGAAGAAGGAAGAAGGAAGAATGAAGAAGGAAGAAGGGATCAAAGCCTTGAGGGACGAAAGGATTGGAGCCCTGTGATGATTAAAGGAAGTTCAGATATTCTAGAGATAGTTAAAGGATTTTGTCTCAGAAAACTAGCTTGCCTTAAACCCTAAAGAGAGATTGGTGAATTGGCGAAGGACTATTTTTCAAATATTCTATCCGCGAAAATTCATTCTTATTCGTGTAAATTCGCGTTCCATCTTAAAGCGAGCTAGAGAGCAGCATTAGTACACCTGTCTAGTTGCTTAACCAGATAGATTAGTGGCAGCTAATAATAAACCAAGAGCCAAATCCCTTCCTTTTACAGAATTAATTTATAAGCGGCCAAAGCACGTTCACGAGCAATTTTATGTTCTACCATGGGCTCAGGATAGGAGAAGTCGTCATACTCTGGAATCCATTTTCTTACATATTCTAAGTTTTTATCAAATTTTTTTAATTGTTCTGATGGATTGAAAATCCTGAAGTAGGGTGCAGCATCACAGCCTGTGCCTGCGGCCCATTGCCAGTTTCCATTATTGGAAGAGAGTTCGTAATCTAGTAGTTTCTTGGCAAAATAGCTTTCTCCCCAGCGCCAATCGATGAGGAGATGTTTGCAAAGAAAACCTGCACAAATCATTCTTACTCTGTTATGCATATAGCCGGTTTCATTGAGTTGACGCATACCCGCATCTACCATAGGATATCCCGTTTTTCCTTGGCACCATTTCTCAAATTCTCCTTCATGATTCCTCCAGTTGACCGCATCGTATTTTGCTTTAAAATTATGGCTAACGACCTTAGGAAAATGAAATAATATCTGCATGAAGAATTCTCTCCAGATGATTTCGTTGAGTAGACTAGGGGAGGTTTTTAATAACTGTTTTACCAATTTACGAATACTGATGGTTCCAAATCGGAGGTGTGGTGAAAGGTAGGTAGTGGCATCCATTGCTGGAAAGTCTCTTATATCATGATAATGATCTACATGTTTAAAGTTGATTTCCTTTACTTTTATACCTGAAGCCTCGAAGCCATAGGATTCTAGCGTAGTAATATTGCTGTTTATCTTAGCCAGATTTTCCCAATTATTCTTGTGGACTTTTAAATACTCACCTTCCTCAAGTTTTATAAACCATTTTTTTGAATATGGAGTAAAAACAGTATAAGGCTTCAGGTCTTTTTTTAGTATTTCACCCTCCTCAAAAATAACTTGATCTTTATAGCTGATGAATTCTATTCTATTGTCATTTAGGAGCTTCTCTATCGTAAGATCCCTTTTTCTGGCATATGGTTCATAATCTTTATTGTAAGATACTTGAGCAATATTGTGTTCTTTAATGATGCTTTTCCAGATTTCTATCGGCTTTCCCTGATAAACCATTAACCCACTCCCTTTTTCTTGAAGGCTCAGGTTTATATATTCGAGTGTTTGGAATATGAAATGAACTCGCGAATCGTCTTTTGGAAGCTCTGAGAGTATCTCGCTATCGAAAATGAAAATGGGGAGGACAGGTTTTCCAGAAAGGAGTGCTTTCTGTAACCCAATATTATCATTTAGTCTCAAATCTCTCCTAAACCAAAATATATGGTAGGGCAGTTCTGCTTTTTTTTTGCTGGTCATTTGTGATTTTTGAAGAATAATACAAAAAAACTAAAGAAATATTAAGATGAATCAAAAGGATAATTCCTATTGATATGCTAGCCAAAATAGTTGATTAAAACCTATTTCGCTAGATTTATATTGTTCTAGTAGAAACGGGTATGGCTATTCTTCTCTTGATTTTTCGTAATTAAAAATTAATTTTTCAGCAGCCTGATAATCCTGTAATTCCACAAAAATCTGACAGGAGTCATCAGTTCCTGGGCCACCAAAACCAGCGTGACTTGCTTCACTTAAACTGTTACGAACCAAACAAGGGATATTAGCTTGCGCCAAAGCAGCTTCTAAATATCTTGCATTTAAAGCTGTACCAACAAATACACTTACTAAATCATTTTCTTTCATAGGGCTAGTTTTAAATAATTTGTATAAATATACGAAATTATCCTATTAAATTCAATAAATAAGGTTATGGTTTTTTAAAAAAGAACCTCTAGTATTGAGTTTTTTACATGACCCAAGCCATTATCATACAAATGTTGTTTGATAATTTCCTCTTGGTGCTGCAAGCCTATCATTGAATTTATAGCTTCTTCCCAAATAGAATTAAGAGGAGAGGAACAGGTAATGGATTTTATAAAGCCTTTGGCTATAACAATTTGGAAATCGCTGTCCTTATCTTGAATTTTGTAATTTGACTTAATGGTATATTTGGGGCCATAGCCAAAATTCCATTCCCAAGTTTTGTACTTTTCGTCAGCGAGTCTTTGTATTTCAGAAATTTGGGTTTTATTTAAGTTTGTGACTTTAGCTTCTGGAAATATATTTTGAATGTGTTGAAACAACTTAGATTTGAAATCGCTTATGGTCATTGGAGTTGATAGATAATCAGAAATATTTCCGACTACTGACCGATTAGAATTGACAGCTTTATCAGTTATGTTGTTTTTATTTATTTTAATGCTTTCGTTTAAAACTTTTAGATTAGAATTGAATAGGAGCGTTCCATGGTGCAAGACCTTATTACGATAAACATGGGATGCATTCCCGGAAAACTTCCTATCATTAATTTTCAAATCACTTTTTCCAACCAATTTTGCATCCACTTCAAGACTTTGTAGTAAATCCAATATTGGTTGACTGTATTTGGCAAAATTCACTAAGGAGTCTGCTTTGCCCATATCTATAAAGCTATAATTCAAATTCCCTAAATCGTGATACACAGTGCCACCACCACTAATTCTTCTGATAATTGGGATTTGTTTTTGGTTGAGAAAAGCTATGTTTACCTCCTTCAAAGGGTTTTGATGCTTTCCCATAATAACAGAAGGAGTATTCTGCCAAAGCATAAAGCAAGGTTCCTCAAGGGTTTTTACTAAAAACTCTTCAGTAGCGATATTAAAAAACGGATCTGTTGATTCTCTTTGAATGATGAGCATTTTACAAATTTAGACTTTTGTATGAAAAGTGGGGTGTATTAGAAAAAAATAAAGATTTGGGGTTTGATTTTTTTTTTTTGGTGATCTTGTAAGGATTTTAAGGGACACAAAAAAAGCTTTACAACTATGATGTTGTAAAGCTTTATTAAGAGGTTCCAACCAGATTCGAACTGGTGTGGGCGGTTTTGCAGACCGCTGCCTAGCCGCTCGGCCATGGAACCTGACTGATAGTAGTCCGTAGGGGAATCGAACCCCTGTTACCAGGATGAAAACCTGGCGTCCTAACCCCTAGACGAACGGACCATATTTAAATGAACAAAGCGATATGAATCGCTAGTAGTCCGTAGGGGAATCGAACCCCTGTTACCAGGATGAAAACCTGGCGTCCT
>NZ_JABKCA010000046.1 GCF_013166655.1 Lentimicrobium sp. L6 | reverse complement strand
GTGAAGATGTAAATAGAAATATGTTTTTGTCTAGTTCTTGGATTAGTCAATTGTCGGAATATCATAATGAGTTTGATTATATATTCACTGATGAGGATTACGAAGAGGCTTTGGAGAAAGAGTAAAAATGCAGCCTACTTGGAGTCTAATATTATTAAATTCTCCTATGGCTTAACAAGTTTAAGAACAAAACTCAAAGCCCATAAGCCTTCAAATATGACTGATAAACATATTGATGTTTATTTGAATTTTTTCTTTAATTTATAAATCTGTTAAATATGAAAAATATAATTGCATTAATTATTATAGTAATATTAGTTGCTTCATGTCAGGATCCTAGTTATAGCGGAGACTACTTTATAAGAAATAATTCAAGCCATTCAATTGATATTTATTTGTATAACAAAGGAAAATTAAGAGAGCCTATTATTCTAGATGTAGGTGGCTATAACAAGGAGCATCGCTCAGATAGATCTGGTGTGGTTCCCCCTCCAGTTTTTTATGCTGATTCATTACAAGTTGTTTTTAACGACACTGTTTCTATAACACATTTTAGGGTGGCGAATCAAGATATTTCAAGAAACATGTTTTATTCAGAATCGTGGTCTGGTGGTCAGTTAAATGATTATGATTACCAATATGATTATATATTCACTGATGTCGATTACGAAGAGGCATTGGAGAAAGAGTAATAAAAAAATAGGAGGCTGTAATTTACACAGCCTCCATTTCAAATACTCTAATTCAATGGCAATTAAATTAAAATTTCACTTCTCCATAAAAGGCTGATGAATATAATTTCATGAAGTCTTCTTTGGTGGTTTCTTTTGGATTACATCCAGTGCAGGCATCTAAAACTGCATTCTCAGAAATTCTTTCTAAGTTATCGGTAAAGTCTTTTTCTTCCACACCAAACTCTTTTAAAGTTTTAGGTATTTCCAATTGCTCGTTCATTTTCTGAATTTGAAGGATATATTCATCCACTAATTCTTTATCTGTATTTCCTTTTAATCCAATGAATCTTGCAATTTCAGCATATTTAGCTTCAACTGATGTTCTGTTGTATTCTAATACATAAGGAAGATAAATAGCATTGGCACAGCCATGAGGAACATGGAAAATAGCACCAGATTTATGAGCCATACTGTGGCAAATTCCCAATAGAGCATTGGAGAAAGCCATTCCTGCTAAACATTGTGCGGTATGCATTTTATCTCTGGCTTCTTCTTTTCCATTATAGGAATCCATCAAGTTATCAAAAATCATTTTAATAGATTTTAGAGCCAAAGGATCTGAAAAGTCAGAGGCATTAGAAGCTACATAAGCTTCAGTGGCATGAGTTAAAGCATCAATTCCAGTAAAAGCTGTTAATTGCTTTGGCATATGATAGGCAATTTCAGGGCAAAGGATAGCGATATCTGGAGTGATTTCGAAATCAGCTAAAGGATATTTAATTCCTTCTGAATAATCTGTGATAACTGAGAAAGCAGTTACTTCTGTTGCAGTTCCACTGGTAGTTGGGATGGCAATGAACTTGGCTTTATTTCTAAGTTCAGGAATATTGAAAGGCTTGGCAATTTCTTTGAAATCGGCTTCTGGATGTTCATAGAAAACCCACATGGCTTTTGCGGCATCAATAGGAGAGCCCCCTCCAATAGAAACAATCCAATCAGGCTGGAATTCTTGCATCATTTTGGCACCTTTCATCACTGTTTCCACTGATGGATCGCACTCCACTCCCTCGATCAACTGAGTTTCTATTCCGGCTTCTGCTAGATAGTCTTCAAGTTTCTGTAAATATCCGAATCTCTTGATAGAGGCTCCTCCAATTACGATGCTTGCTTTTTTTCCTTTAATTGTTTTTAGTACTTCTAGAGATCCTTTTCCGTAGTAAATATCTCTTGGTAAGGTGAACCTATTCATATAGCTTGTTTTTTAAATGTTTTCAAGCTTCCTTTTTCAAGACTCGTGCCACGAAATATAAGTGATAGATATTCAGAGTGATATGGGGATTGTTTGATATTGTAGAAAATTGAGATGTACTGAATAATTACAATTGCAACTCGAAATACTGTCATAATATAGAACGGTGTCATATAATAGAACAGTGAGGTGTGAGGATATTATGACTTTTTTCTTACTCCATACTATCTGATACATGTTTCATTTTACAAAAGATTCTTCACTTCATTGCATTGTGTTCAGAAATACAGTGTGTATACTATTTTAGGATGGAAGAAGGGCTTTGCTTTTTTCAATGACAAAAGCAAAGCCCTTCTTCCTATTTCGTTGACAATAAATTGGTCATTCCGATGCGAAGCGAGGAATCTATAATAATTATTAGGATGCTATTGTTCTTATATCTAAAAATGAATTTATAATCCGCGTTAATCAGTGCAATCCGCGGATGAAATAGCTATCAAACTAATCCTGAGAAATCTGATACTTCTTCATCTTCATATACAAAGTATTTCGTCCAATATTTAAAGCTTTAGCTACTTGTGTCATATTACCATCCAATTGATTGATGGCCGCTTTAATACTATCTTTTTCTACTTCTTGAAGCGTTTTTATTCTTGTAGAATGGGGGATTGAAGGAGTAAGTGGACCTGAGGTATTGTTTTCTATTCGTTTCTCGATACCCACTTGGCCATTTAGAATAACAGCCTTTTCCACAAAATTCTCCAATTCTCGAATATTTCCAGGCCATTGATAATTCAGCATTTCCTCATAAGTGCTGTCTGGAATTTGGGGTAAACTTTTGGCCAGTTTTTGCGCTTTTAACTGCAAGAAATAGCGCGTAAGAGGAATAATATCATCTCTTCTATCTTTCAGTGAAGGAATATTTATTTCTATCACATTGAGTCGATAAAATAAGTCTAGTCTAAAGTTCCCCTTATCAATTTCTACTTTCAAATCCTTATTGGTGGCAGCGATAATTCGCGTATTGATATCGATAGGTTGATTACCGCCCACTTTTACGATATAGCCTTCTTGTATGGTCCTGAGTAGTTTAACTTGCATGTCCATAGGCATTTCGCCAATTTCATCTAGAAAGATGGTTCCTCCATTTGCCAACTCAAACTTGCCTTGCTTTCCACCTTTTTTTGCGCCAGTAAAAGCACCATCCTCATAACCATAGAGTTCGCTTTCTATTAATTCGGAGGGGATGGCTCCGCAATTGATGGCCACAAAATTTGATTCTCTTCTCTCGCTTGCTTGATGTATGCTTTGTGCAAAGACTTCTTTTCCAGTACCACTTTCCCCAGTGATTAAAATGGTAGAAGGATTATTAGAAACTACTTTTGCGTATTCTACAATTTCCTTCATCTTCTGACTTTTGCAGATGATATCATCGAAACTATATTTAGCTTTTAATCCACTCACTTTATTTGCTAATTGGATAAAGCGATTGATGGCATGAAAGGTGACTAAGAATCCGGGTCTATCATGAGCTTCCGACTTCATTTTATAACAATTGAAGAAGAAGCGGTCTTGAATGTCTGGCAAATTAAATTGTTCTTCTTGATCAAAATATTGCTTCCCTTGGAGGAGGCTATGTTTGATCACATTCCATTTTTTTAATAATTCAATAAAGGGTTTGTGAATAATTAAACTTCTTTTGATATTGATAATCCTACAAGCAGTATCATTTGCCCAAAGGATATTATCCTCTTCATCTATGGCAAACACACCAAAAGAAAGGTGGTTCATTAATGCAAAAGCATAGTTTTGAGAATTCACTAATTGTTTCTGGATATCTATATTTTTCAAATGATGCTCTATAGCTTGAACCGCAGAAATAACCAAACCCAAAGTATGTGGATGCACATGAACTTTATCAGCAGTAAGGTTCAGTGTTCCAATAATCTCTCCTTTGCAATTATGTATGGGAGCGGCTGAACAAGTCCATTTATGGTAGGCAGAAACAAAATGCTCTTTGGCTGTAATCTGAACCGCCATATCTTCACTTATGGCTGTTCCCATAGCATTGGTTCCTATGCTTTTCTCATCCATATAGGCGCCTTGTATCATATTGATTTCATGGGCGGCTTTTACGGTTTCTTCTTCTCCTTTGATGTAAAGAATACAGCCTTCATGATCAGTCAAGACAATGATAAATCCAGATTGGGCTAGAATCTTATAAATATTCTCGATAAAAGGCATGGAAAGCTGTAAGAGACTATTTGAATTTTCTAGAATCCTCTGCAGTTGATGATGAGGTAATATCTTTTTAGAATAGACTCTTTCCTTTTCTACTCCAAATGCCTTACTTCGTTGATGAGAGCGAGAAATAATATCTTTTTGATGGTTGGGATTCATTGTTCATGTGGTTAATAGGAGTACAAATATATCGATTTAATAAAAGTGATAGGGGAGGCTAAGTTATCAAATTTTTAAAGGAAGGTTTAGTGAAGTAGTAAACGAGCCAGCTCCAAGTCTTCAGGATAAGTGATTTTGAAGTTCATTCTATTTCCTTCCACCCAAGAGCAAGTCCCTGTTTGGTATTTCAACACTAAATTAAAATCATCGGTAATGGTTTCAATATCATCGGAAAGAGCGGCTTCATGTGTTTTTTTAATGGTATTTAGCTGAAAGGATTGTGGCGTTTGAGCTTGTCTGTAAAGGGCTCTGTCTACATTTCCTATGATCTGATTGTCTTGGAGTTGGATGAGCGTGTCGCTAATTGGACTCAATAGATTCAGAGCATCAAATTGTTCTAATGATTCTAGGCATTGGCTAATGATTTTGTGAGTAATGAAAGGTCTGGCAGCATCGTGAATAAGTACTTTGGATTGGTCTTCCTCTACTGTGTTAACTGCTATTCTACTACTCTCAAACCTACTCGTTCCACCTTGTTTTACTGCACTTACTTTTTGATATTTTTTATTTTTAACAAGCTCCTCCGTTATTTTTAAATAATCTTTTGGAACCACCAATATAATCTTGTCAATTTGAGGGTGTTCAGAGAATTTAAGGATGGAATATTCAATTAAATATTTCTGATTGATTTCAAGAAATGCTTTAGGGGTTTCTTCTTGCATTCTATTCCCAGAACCACCGGCTAAAATTAAAGCGTAATTTTTCATCCTGTTGAGTTTTTTCTTCTGTCTTCTAACTTCTAACTTCCGTCCATATTTTTTATAATGACGAATGTTATTTGAATTAAAACCTATGTATTTCTAATGCTCTATTCTTTTATACCCAATTATTCTCCTTTTGTTCTTTTTGCAAAATGCAAGCTATCGCCCCATTCATTATAACCAATATCGCCACCAGCCACATGAATTCTGGCTTCTAAGCAGTTCTGACATTCATCGGCCTCCTCATCAATACAAGGTTTGTCTTGATAGAGAAGATAATCTTCACGGTATTTCACTGGAGTGAGATTGGGCATAATCACATTTGAACCAATGAATAAAGCTTTTTCACGCCCTTGTGGGTCAATGGCTTGCATGGCGGTAGTGGCTGCAATATTAATGTCTTTCATCATAATACGAAGCAAAGCTACCATATTTAAGGAGAGGTCGAAACGTTGCTGCAAAGTCATTAATTCATTGCGATGAGGGTATAGTGGGGTTTCTTTATGCTCTATAAATGGACCCATTCCAGCCATATCGATATCCAGTTCTTTAAAGAAAAGCAAATCATTGGCTAGGTCTTCTAGGGTTTGAAAGGGGAGTCCGATCATTACTCCCGTTCCTACTTGATATCCTACTTGTCTGAGTCTTTTCAATGCCGCTATTCTTTCATCAAAATCATGGAGGCTATCATTGGGGTGTAATTTGGAATAGTGTTCTCTATTACTGGTTTCTATACGAAGTAAATATCTTCTGGCTCCAGCGGCTTTCCATCTTTTATAAGTTTCTAGGCTTTGCTCACCACAAGAAAGAGTAATTCCCAATTCATTATTGGACATTTTCATAATTTCCTGAAGTAGGTATTCAATCTTGGCAATAAATGCTTTATCGCTTCTCTCCCCCGACTGTATCACCAAAGAAGCAAATTTATTATCGTGGGCAAATTTGGCGGCTTCTAATACTTCGGCATCCTCCAATTGATATCGGGAGGGATGAGAATTTGAAGCACGAACACCACAATAATAACAGTCTTTTTTACATTTATTGGAATATTCTATCAACCCTCTGAAATAGACTTTATTCCCGACAGTCTCATTTTTAATTTCAGCAGACTTCTTTCTTAAAAGACTTCTTTCTTCGCCTTTTAAGCCCAATAAATATACCAGGTCTTCCTTAGTGAAAGTGCTCTGATTCAGTATGTTTTCTAGTGTTTTCAATGGCTGTTATTTAGCGAACAAAGATACATTTTTTTATTTCTGGAGGCCTCTGTGAATGTTAAAGAACTGTCAAATGTTCTCTAGTTTTTTCGGATTCTATTTTAGACAAAAAAATATTTGAATGATATGATGGTTTTTCGGGTTGGATTGTTCTGATAAAAATTGAAATTGATACTTTTAGTTCCTAGACTTTTTAGATCCCATCTTAATTATTGAGTAAAACGATCTTATTTTAAAGCTTATATTTGCTATTCCCAAAAATATCAGGTGTTATGAGAAATATAGGAGTTTTAATTGGTGAAATAACTAGTCTATCAGCTCAAGAAATAGAATCTATATTTCCTACTAAATATGCCTATGAAGTCATCAGGCTGATCAACTCAAAAGCCATATTTCTCCATCATCATATCCAACGATTGGTGAAAAGCTGTTATGCTTTAAATTACCCTCCTCTAAATACGTCATTATTGGAGCGTGAGATAGAACTACTAATAAAAGAAAATGCTTTAGGGGACATCAATATAAAAATCATCATTCAAGAAGATAAAAGGGCTGTATTTCCCATAGAGAGTCATTATCCATCCAAGGAAGATTATAATAGAGGAGTCTGTTGTAGTTTATTATTCGAAGAAAGAGAAAATCCCAGCTTAAAAGTAAATCAGGCCAGTCTAAGAAAAAAAGCCAACGAGCAGATAAAGTTGGAGGAGGTTTTTGAGTCCATATTAGTCAACAAGAAAAACCAAATCACCGAGGGTAGTCGCTCCAATCTCTTTTTCATTAAGGATCATAAACTATACACCGCTCCAGACCATTTGGTTTTGGGAGGAATCACCAGATTGAAGGTATTAGAGATTTGTGAAAAACATGCAATCCCTATTGTTTTCGATTCCATAGATTATAGAGAATTATCAAAATATCAAGCCGCATTTATTTGCGGGACCTCCCCAGGAGTTCTTCCCATTCGTTCCATTGGTAATGTTCAGTTTGATGAGAAAGATGAATTACTTGGTAGAGTTCACTCTTTGTTTCATGAGGTTTTAGTTAATAATCAATAGTTAAAAGTTAACAGTGAGCAGTTCAGTCACAAACCACAAACCACAAACCACAAACAATGTAGCCTAAGAAAACAATTCCTGAATATCTTTAGTATCTAAAGTCTTCATGATGTTTTCATCAGTTTGTATAATATCGCCAGCTATTTTCTTCTTTTTATTCTGTAGGTTGATGATTTTTTCTTCCACAGTGTTTTTACAAATCATACGATAAGCGAATACTTTTTTGTCTTGGCCAATACGGTAACAACGGTCGATGGCTTGATTTTCGACAGCGGGATTCCACCAAGGATCTATAATGTATACGTAATCTGCTGCAGTAAGATTAAGTCCTGTTCCTCCTGCTTTTAAACTGATGAGGAATACCCTTAAATCGTTATTGTCTTGAAAATTATTCACCGAATTTTCCCTTTGCTTTACACTGCTTTTCCCATCGAGATATTCATAATCGATATTAATTTTATCCAATTCATCTTTTATAAGAGCCAGCATTTTTACAAATTGCGAGAATATTAAAATCTTGTGATCCCCCGTTTTGTTGGTGATATGACGGATGATTTCTTTGATTTTTATGGATTGGGTTTCTATTATATCGTTAGAATTAAGTAGAGAAGGAGAGTCACATATTTGGCGCAGGCGAGTTAAGGCTTCTAAAACCATCATTTTCGATTTATTGATGCCTTCATCTTCAATTTTATGGAGTAATTGGTTTTTAAACTCATTTCGGTAAGCATCATAGACTTTTCTCTGTCCGGCTTCCATTTCACAATAGATTATATCTTCAGTTTTATCCGGTAGTTCTTGCGCCACTTTCTCTTTTGTTCTTCTGAGTATAAATGGATGAGTTATTCTGTGTAATTCTCCAGCAATCAGTTCGTTTGCTTCTTTATCAATAGGATTGGAATAATTATCTTTAAAATTTGCAGGACTTCCAAAGAATCCTTTGTTTACAAAATTCATCTGAGCAAATAAATCGAAGGTACCATTTTCTATAGGTGTTCCGGTGAGTGCTATCCTATTTCGGGCATTGATCAGATTGGCTGCTTTATATCTTCTGGAAGCAGGGTTTTTGATGGCTTGTGATTCATCTAGCACTACATAGTTGAACTTAAATTGGCTCAGGCTTTCAATGTCGCGTAATAGAATTCCATAAGTGGTGAAAACAAGGTCGAAATCTTTGAAATGAGCTGTGTCTTTGTTTCTGTTTGTTCCATAGTAATAGGTAGCTTCTAATTGGGGGGCGAACTTTTGTATTTCGTTTTCCCAATTGAAGAGTAGGGTGGTGGGGACTATGATTAAACTCGTAGACTTTTTCTTATTGCTTTGATATTGCAGAAAAGTTAATATTTGTAAGGTCTTTCCTAATCCCATATCATCCGCTAAAATTCCTCCCCATTGCATCTCATCAAGGAAGTTTAACCAGTTTAAACCTTCTTTTTGATAATGGCGCAAATCAGCCGTAATCTCTTTTGGAATATCTGTTTTTGAAATTTCAGTGAAGCTTTGTAAACGTCTTCTTTTCTCAGCTATTTCAAGTATGACCTTTTCATCATCAATATTTTCAAAAAGCTCGTCAACCACCGAAAAGTGAAGCTTGGAGATTTCTAGCTTATCCTTCTTCACAATACCATTCCTAAAATACTTCTCTAACTTATGAAACCATTCGGAAGGTAATACTCCAACAGAACCATCAGATAATTGTATAAACCGCTGCTTATTGATCACTGCCTTCTTAATATCGCTTAAGCTGGCTTGCTTATCACCAAATCGAATATTGATATTTACATCAAACCAATCTTGACCTGAAGAAACGGAGGTGCTGATTTTTCCTTTGTATGGAGAGTATTTAAAGTTTTTCAAATCTTTGAGACCATAAACTTCGATATTGTTATTTTGAAGATGATCGAAAAATTTATAAAACCACATGTTTTCAGTAAAATCGCTGTGATGAAGATAAAACAGCTTGCGGTTTTTTTGTAACTCAAATTTGGGATGTAACTGAGCCAATACTTCAATAAAATCATCCTCAAGTTCGAAATTCCTTTTGTATTCTGTAATGGTGTTTCCGTTTTTTGAGAGAATATGGCCTGTAGTATTTAAAGAGGTTGAAAAATCATTGTCATAAACCACATAAAGCGTAAATAGAATGTGTTCGTTTTTTTCGGATAGAAATAATTGCCTTCTATGAAAATCTAATTCTACAGATTCTTTTATATATGTTTGATCACTGTAATGAATTTCGAAGTTCTTAGAAATCGGTTCTATTACCTTTTTAAAGAATTGCTCTTGATGATCGGTAACCATCTTTAAATTTTCTGGAAACTGAGAAATATATTGGGCGGCCTTATAATTCTTTACAAAATGAAGATGCCCATTAATTTGGTGAATACAATTGTCTAAAACATTTTCTTCACTTTTTGTTCTATCAAATACCACATTCCCAATTTTATATTTCATTTTCAAAAGCAGAAACGATTGCTCTTTCTCTACTTCAAATTTAATGTCCAGTGGCTCTTGTGAAAGGTTAATATCTATTAAGTGTTTTTTCTTTACCTCAAAAGATGGAGTATCGGAACCATATACAAAGGTTTGACCAATTAATAAGTTATAAGTCTCTTTTAGTAATAGAAACTTTGTTTCTTCATTATTTGTATTTTCATATTGATTTAAAATACCTAGTATCTTTTCTGCTTTCGCATCTTTTTTTATCAGATTGGTTTCGCTCAGCTCGGGAAGATATTCTTTAATATGTGTTGATAAAATGGTTCCTTGCTTATTGGTTTTCCCAATGATAGGTACAATTTCAAATCCTTTGTGAAAATCCTGCGATTCATCAGATTTATCCATGTAGTTATAATAGGAATCCCATTTTTCTTTGATAACAAAACCAATTCTCCTCTCTTCGCTATTTGTATTTAGGTGATTTATGAATTCAATGTCATTGTTTATTTTATCAATTAAACTTAGGTGTTGATTCGTAAGCGTATCAATAATTGGAATAATACCACTCAATACCTTTTTTTCGTGGCAAGTTATTCCATGCGTTTTGTCAAAAATATAATAGAAATAATCTTCAAATTTGATATTTTCAAACAAACCATAGGAGTTTAAGGTTTCCTTCTCTTTTTCTAAAAGTTTTCCACTGAAGACATACTCTAAAATATCGGGACTATTTGATTTCGCAATGGAATACAAACATTGAGCTTCCTCTATAGATAAATGTTTGTTGTATGTTTTTTTAGTACTTGAAATAAAAACTTTTCCTTCAGATAAATAAAAAGTGATAATTGGTTTGTTGTTGGGCGCTATAAAAACAATAGAATTATGGTCTGTTTTTAAAGAAGAATAGATGTTATTGTAGTGATAATAAATTAATTGCTCGTATAGTGCAGTGGGTAAATTATCTTTTATAAATTGAGCAGTAATAGTGTTATAGTCAGTGATTTCATAATCTTCTCGAATTCCAACTTGATTTGAAGAAGCTATTATGGAATGTGAAAAGCTATTTTTTGATTCAAGAAGAGTTGGTTGATTTCCAATATTGTCGGACACAAAATAGAGGGCTGCAATACTGTGTTTGCATAAATTGCCCCAATCGAATGGACAGGTACATGAAGTTTCTATATTTAGATTATCCACTCCTAAAATGATAATTCGATATTTCATGGTACCATGAACAGAGAAGCTCCATCCATCAGTTCTTTCGGAATAGTCCTCAAAATCTACTTTGCCGGAACGATACATCTGCTTTCCTCGTTTTACAACTACTGAAGTGGCATGAGAATTTACATATTTATCAATATAATCTTTAGTATTTCCTAATCTAATATTCATTCTTCACATTTAATAATTCCAACCGGTAAAAGTATTTGTTTTTTCTCTCTTCTATGATATTAAAATATTTTTTTACTATCGCAACAATATGTTTTTTTATAGAGGGTCATTGATTCAGCCGAAGTTTTATTCAATAATAATAGAGTAATCATTCTTCATTCTAGGATCTCTTCTTATCTTGCAGACATGAAATTCAATCGATATAATACCGTCATATGGGACTGGAATGGAACATTGCTCAACGATGTGGATATGTGTATTAAGTGTATGAATCAACTTCTTAGATCCCGAAACATTCCTTTACTGACTAAAAAAAGATACCAAGAAGTCTTCACTTTTCCTGTTCAAGATTATTATGAAAAAATAGGTATAAACTTTAGTAAAGATCCTTTCAATATTATTGGCCATGATTTTATGGATTTGTATTTTGAAGAGCTACCCGATTGTGAACTTCATGTGGATGCAATTCCTGCTTTAATGCATTTTCAACGTCAAGGAAAGCGGCAATATATTTTATCAGCTATGGAGCATCAGGCATTGGTCAAAGCCATGAAAGACTATAAAATCGGTCACTTTTTCGAAGCCGTTTATGGTATTGATAATCACCTGGCTGCTGGAAAAATTGATAGGGGTATTCAAATGATGCGGGAATACCAGATTTCAACGAAGGAGACAATCATGTTTGGAGATACACTACATGATAAAGAAGTGGCGGATAAATTAAATTTGGATATTGTGCTAATAGCCAATGGACATCAAGATTTTAATCGTTTAAAGAAGTCAAAAATGGAAGTTTATACTGACTTAAACTCTATTTTAGTTTAATGATTCCAAAAGTATTTTTATTTATAATAAATAACATGTGTAACACATAGATAGTAAGGGTGTTATGGGCTTCGTTAAAGAGATGTTAATTATTCTTTTTGGAAGTATTCATATTGATTCTAAAATGGATAATATGTAACTATGCATTTGAATTTAAATCAAAAAAACAATCAATGAAAAAATTATTATTTAGTTTAGTTGTGATGGCTCTAATTGGGGTATCTTGTGATTGCCCAGCACCAGCTAATGAAGGAGAACAAGCTGAAAAAACAGCTGAGATGGCACCAAAAGCTTTAGATATTAACAACTTTGATGCAACTGCTGAAGGTTTAGGCGACCAAATTGTAGAAGTTACAGGAACTGTAGTCCATACTTGTAAACACGGTGGAACTAAAATGTTTATCACTGGTGATGATCCAGATTTTAGATTAAAAGTAACCGCAACAGACGAAAGCGGAAATTTCAACTTAGAAATGGAAGGTAGCGATTATGTAGTTGTTGGTATTCTTGAAGAATACAAAGTTGACATGGCTGAACTTGACAAATTAGAAGCTGATGTTTTAGCTGAAAATCCTGCTCAAGAAGAAATGAAGCATAAAGGTGGACACGAAGGTGAAGGAGATGCTCATGCAGATCATGAAGGCGATAGCCACCAAGAGGTAGAAGGTAGTTGTGCTACTGAATTAGCTCAAATTGCTGACCTAAGAGCACAAGTTAAAGATTCTGAAAAAGGGTATTTATCTTTCTACTCTATTCTTGCTAAGTCTTATAAAGAAGCAAAATAGTAAAATTAACAAGGAATAAATAAGCTTGTCGACATTCATATTTTATGAGGTGAAGGCAAGCTTTTTAAATTTATATATATGAAATTTAATTGGAGAAAATGGAATAGATTTATCCATCGTGATTTTGGATTTTTCTTTTTTGGTATGACCATTATTTATGCATTAAGTGGTATTGCCATTAACCATATAAAGGATTGGAATCCCAATTACCAAATTGAAAATTCTTATTACGAAATCAGTAATCCGGAAGTGTACAATGATGTGAATGATGAACAAGTTTATCAGTTATTAGATTTGGTTGATCAGGATGCAAAGTTTAAGAAGTATTATTATATGCGTCCTGGATTGCTGAAAATATTTATTAAAAATGGTTCAGTATTATTAAATACTGAAACAGGAGATGCTAGCGTTGAAACACTAAAAAGAAGGCCTATTTTCTTTTATATGAATTATTTACACTATAATCCAGGAAGTTGGTGGAAATGGTTCTCCGATATTTTTGCTGGAGCACTTATTATTCTTGCTATTTCAGGAATAATCATGAATAAAGGAAAGAAAGGAATAAAAGGAAGAGGAGGTGTTTATTTGGCCTTGGGAATCATTATTCCGCTCGTTTTTCTATTCTTCTTTAGATAGAGTAAAAAAGCCGTTTGAACTCAAACGGCTTTTTTATTTGTTTAACAAAAAATGAGCATTTCTATTTTCAATAGATTTCTTACTTTTACCTCATGAAAAATCTCATTTTTAGTATGCTTGTATTAATCTCTTCTATTTCTTGTCAGCCTAACCGACAAGCTTATAAAGATGAGATTATTAAAGATCGCCTTTCAAAGGATAGTACTTTTAGAGTCATTGATAAAAGCCCTTTAAGTAGTGATCAGATTGACCATTTTATTGGTCTTGAATATTTTGAAATAGATGAAAAATACATGGTGGAAGCTCATCTAGAATATGAAGATACTGGAGCGATTATTAAGCTAAAAACATCCACTGATAGATTACCAGATTATAAAGTATTTGGGAATGTAGTATTTGAGCTTGATGGGAAAAAGTTTCGATTAAAAGCATATCAAAATATTAATCATCAAAAAGATAGCTTGTATAAAGATTTTCTATTCTTGCCATTTACTGATGATAATTCTACGGTATTAACTTATGGAGGAGGCCGCTATATCGATTTTAAAATCCCTGAAACCAAGACTTTTATTGTCGATTTTAATAAGGCTTATAATCCTTATTGTGCTTATAATCACCGATGGAGTTGTGTAATTCCTCCCCGCGAGAATTCATTACCAATTGCTATAAATGCAGGGGAGAAAAAATATCCTGATGTACACTAAAATGACGAATAGTATGAAACACATAAGTTTATTAATTGCATTGATAAGTATCTCTTTTTTGGGTTTATCCCAAGTCAATTACAAATATAAATTTGAAGTAAAACTTAAAGAAAAAGCTGATTCTGTTCTCTATCTTGCCAATTATTATGGCGATAAAACCTATTTGGCCGATACTGCCTATGTAAAAGGCAAAGGAAGTTTTGTTTTTCAGAAAGATGAAAAACTTGATGGTGGACTATATATTGTGGTCGATCAGTCTAAGAAAAGCATTTTAGAGTTCTTAGTTTCTGATAGTAGAGACCTAAAGTTGGAGAGCAATGGACCAGACTATATCGCAAATATGGAAGTGACCAACAGTGCTGAAAATGTATTGTTTTATGACTACTTGAAATACTCGTCTCAACTATACGAAAAATTACAACCATTAAATGCTCGTCTAAGAGCATTGGAAAAAGGTTCTGATTCCACTCAGATAATTCGTGACCAAATTCAGGTGATTAACACCGAAATGAATGATTATAAAGAGAACCTGATAAAGGATCATCCTCAAACTTTTTTGGCTAAGTTTTTTGGTTTGATTAAAGAAGCTTCTTTTCCTGACACTTTATTAACATTACCCGATGGAAGTAAAGATTCTTCTTATCCTTTCCGTTATTATAAAGCTCATTATTGGGATGCAGTTGATTTAGGTGATGATAGATTAATCAGAACACCAGTCTTTCATAAAAAATTAGATACTTATTTTGATAAAGTGGTAAGTAAAGATGCAGATAGTATTATTTATGAAATCGATCATCTTTTGTCTCAAATGAACGAAACAGGCGATTTGTATAAGTTTACACTTTGGCACTTAACAGTAAAGTTTGACGAGAGTCAAATAATGGGGCATGATGCTATTTTAGTTTATCTTTCCGATAATTACTTTTCTAAAGGCAAAGCACCTTGGTTGCACGAAGATGTGATTAAAAACATTGTTGAAGAATCCGATAAAAGGAGAGTGGTTTTAATTGGTAATTTGGCAAAGAATATGATAATGCAAGATACCAATCTACAACCCCAGAGTCTTTTCGATATTAAAAATGAGTATACCATTATTTATTTCTGGGATCCACAATGTGGGCATTGTAAAAAGGAATCTCCAAAATTGGTAGAATTCTATAATGAATACGCTGAGAAATTGGATGTTGAAGTATATACTGTTTGCGCAGATTCAAATTTAGCAGATATGAAAAAGTATATACGTGAGAAGAAGATGAATTTTATTAATGTGAATGGACCTAGATCCTATACCACAGATTATCATGAACTCTATAATATTTTTACAACGCCAGTTATTGTGGTTTTAGATAAAAACAAGAAGATTATTGCAAAACGATTGGTTAGTGAACAATTACCCGAATTTATCGAAAATCATAAGAAAATGCGAGAAGAAAAAGATTAGAGGATTCTAAACCAGAAAGTAATGACTAGATCAACACAAACCATCCTTCTAATTATTGTATCCCTTTTTGTTTTCAGTTCACAAGCACAAAAAGTTTACGAGCATCAATACATAGTAAAGGTAGGGGATATGGCTCCCAATTTTGAAACTACACTAAGTGATGGGACTACATTTAAATTATCTGAAAATAGAGATAAAGTAATCATGCTGCAATTCACAGCCAGTTGGTGTAGTGTTTGTCGTAAGGAAATGCCATTTATAGAGAAAGACATTTGGCAAAAATTAAAAAATGATGATTTTATGGTCATAGGGATGGATTTTAAAGAAAGTCCAGAAACAGTAAACAAATTCGGTAAGGATATGAAAATTACTTATCCTTTAGGATATGATGAGGATGGTTCCATATTTCATCAATATGCCCAAGAAGGAGCAGGAGTTACCAGAAACATCATCATCAATAAAAAGGGCGAAATTATAGCTTTAACACGTCTTTTTAAGCTCGATGAGTTTAATGAGATGAAAGAATTGATATTTCAGGAACTTAAGAAAAATGGTAATTAGGTTTAACCAAAATCATATCGGATTTTAACCAATAACCTTCATACATCAATTAATAAGTTATTAGTTTTCTAGGATAATGATATAAGTATCTAGTTCAAGTACTAATGAGCAAATCAAGTCTTTTTCTACGGTAAATATTAGAAAAAACAATCTGTTTTGGTAATTAAAATTATAAAATCAGCAGGTTGTTTATATCTCTTGTTTTTTCCAAAAATAGGACAAAGTCCTTCAGGTAGCCATTCTATCAAAATATTCCAAAAACCGCACAATGTCCATAATATGGAGTTGTGAGTCTAAGCGTCTAATATATAAACAGTTCGGATGGAGAGTTGCATTAAGATGTAAATTTATGCGTTGAATGTAAAACAAACTATCTATGATTAAGCGAATATTTGATTTATTAGTTTTCATACTTTTTTTCACCTCCTTAAATGCACAAAATGTTATTGGACAGAAAATAGACAATGATAAAACTCAGTCTGAATCTTCAGATATATCGATGCAAAATGATTCAGCCAATAAGCAGACAAAGCAAAAAAACAGTTATATTCTACCTTTTTTAGAATATTTCGACAATGGAACTTTCCCGCCAACCGACTGGATCACATATAGAGGTATTAATGGGGCAGGTATAAATTATGATTGGGATATTAATAAGAATGGTGGTTATGACAAAAATGGAGCCATGGTATATTGGGAAAATATAGGTGGAACAATACTTGAAGATTGGCTAGTAAGTCCATTAATTACCCTTGGGTCGATTTCAACCTTATCTTTCTTTGAAAAGCAAGATTATACTACTGAATATGGAAGTGATTATAGTATAAGGATTTCCACCAATTCTCAAAGCTTGCATTCTGATTTTAACATCATTGCTAGTTATGGAGAATCTTCATTTTCAACTGCATATTCATTAAGAGAAATAGACTTAAGTGCATTTGATGGACAAAGTGTTTATATTGCTTTTGTTATGACTAATGATGATGGCGATTCTTGGTATATTGATAATGTATCAATTGACGAATCCAATACAATAGGAGGAGGGAAGTTGTTGATTTCAGAAGTGGCTTACCCAGTAAATGAGGCGGAAGGTAGGTTTGTTGAGCTTTATAATGCAGGTGATGAAACCATTGATTTAACAAGCTATTATTTAGGATTCTATAGAAATACACAAAGAATTAACCTTGTGGGGTCCATCGAACCAGGCGAAAAGTTTATTTATGCACCTAATGCCATTGATTTCTATAGAACTTATGGCTTTACTGCCAATCAATCAGATGGTGGAATTGATCCTTCATGGTTAAATGGCACTGATGCCATTATACTGCTTTACAAAAGGAATAAAGCAGCTTATACTAGGCTGGATACCTATGGAGTAATAAAAGCTGATGGTACAGGGAAGGAATGGGAATATATTAATAAACATGCAGTTAGGAAAGCGAATATTATAGAAGACCAGAATTCAATGATTTTAGACGAATGGATTATTAGTACGGCCTACGCCACAAATTATTATGATGTTACTCCTGGTATTCATAATGAATACTATTATTGGAATGGCCAAAATGATACCGACTGGGATAATTATCAAAATTGGACCGTCTCTAGTAAAGGAACTTCATTTGTTCCAGATGCTGGTGCCAATGTAGTCGTTCCTTCAGGAAGTGCGAACTCACCCAGCTGGGCTCTTTACCGCTTCCCATACTTTTTCAACACCCTAACTATTCAACCAGGTGCTAATTTCACTGTTGCATCTGACAATATTTTAAAAGTCACGAATGATGTTACTGTTGCTAGTGGAGCGACTCTTAGTATTGAATCGGACGCGGCTGGAGCGGCAACTTTTATTCCTGAAGGAACAGTAATTGGAGATGCAAAGGTTGAGAGATATATGGCTACGATTAGTGGAATCCCAGATAATGGAATATGGCATTTGTTTTCTCCTGCTGTTTCTGATTTTCAATCAGGAGATTTAATGAATCAATACTTAAAATATTGGGATGAACCAGTTGGTAATTGGGCATACATTAGTACTACCGACGAAATTCTATCAGCTGGTAAAGGCTATGCTCTTATGTTATTAGATAATTTTGGTCACACTGTCAATGTAACTGGAAAGCTGAATACGGGTGATGTCACTATTCAAAATTTAGATTTTACAAGTGGAGCTGGATGGGAAGGTTATAATTTAGTTGGAAATCCGTATACCGCATCAATGGATTGGGGAGTGATTCAAGATAATTTACCATTAGGAATAGATAAAGCCATACATTATTGGGATGTTGAGAATGGTCAGTATATCTTTTATAATAATGGAGTTGGAACAGCATCTAGGTTTATCCCAGCCGGACAAGCTTTCTTTATTCACGTAAACGAGCCCAATTTAGATATCACATTTACGCCAGATTCAAGGGTTGCTGATAGCTCACATTTGTATTATAAATCAAATAAAGGGAAGATTTATGATGAATATCAACCAGAAGTTAAGGAGCAACTAAACCAATTAGTAGTTGAAACTTCAACAAGTTATGGGGTGACGGATAAAGTGTTTTTGAAGTTTCATGAAAAAGCAACATCAGATTATGATGGACATTATGATGCTATAAAATTCACCTCTAATAATGATAAGATTGCAGATGCATGGCTCTCTTTTCAGAACAATGATTATAGCATCAATACTTTACCTGTCAATATGATCGAAGGAAGGTATGACATGTCTATCAGGTTTGGAAAACAAGAAAGCTACTCGCTAACATTTCATGGTATAGACTCTTTTGAGGAAGACCAGCCAATTAATTTATACGACAAAACAACAAGTTCTTATTATGATTTAAGGAAATATACCAAACTTAACTTCTATAATACTGACAACGTAATTGAAAACAGATTCGAAATTGTGTTTGCCGAGGGTGTTGGCATAGAAGAAAAATTAGCAGATAATACCTGGCTGATATTTGCAAGTAAAGGAGCATTAACTATAAAAAACACACTTGAACTTTCTGAAAACAACACCTTTTCATATTCTATATATACTGTTGAAGGTAAGTTGATAGCATCTTATGATTATGAAAAAGAAGTGATTAATAAATATCATAATGTGACTTCCGGAATTTATGTAATAAAACTCATTACAGAGCATCAGCAAATCACAAAAAAAGTGTGGCTATCCAAATAGGAATTTCTTTCAATTGGCTAGCGATTTAGTCTTCTATAAATCAGATTTTTGTTTTCTTGTTTTTGATTTTATTTCTGAATTTCAAATTCTTAGCTCATAGATTTGATAAATCTCTGAAAGTATCATTTTTTAATCCAAGGAATTGAGTGGTCCTTAAGAACTCTTCTGAAGGTTGAGCAATAATATTGGTTTTCTTATTAGTGATAGGGTGAAAAAATGTAATCGAACGCGCATGCAGCATCATGCTCATCATATTCCACTTTTCTTTGAATAGTTTATTCTGCTTATTGCAACCATGTGGTCTGTCGCCTATGATGGGATGATGAATATGAGCCAAATGTTTTCTAATCTGATGCATTCTACCACTTAAAGGCTCCACATTTAAAAGCGAATAACGAGATGTTGGATGCCTCGAAAATGGAATTTCAAGTTCGCTACGATCCACAGTTTTATATTTGGTGATGGCTTCTTGTAATTTGCCATTTTCTTTTTTCAGAGGATAATCTATTAATTCTTCATCTGGTGTAAAACCTCTAACGATGGCCAAATATCTTTTATCCACTTTGCCTTCAGAAAATTGTTGTTGCATAAGGCTGTCGGTATTTTCATCCAAGGAGAATAATAAAATACCACTTGTTTTACGGTCGATGCGATGAGCGGGAAATACTTTTCTGCCTAATTGGTTACGCAATATTTGTAAGGCAAATTCAGTGGCGTCATTTGCAATCTTGGTACGGTGAACCAGCAGACCATTGGGTTTATTGATAGCCACTAGGTAATCGTCTTGGTATAATATTTCTAATTTCAAAAGCAGTAAATTTATTTATTTATTCCAACGCTTAAGTACTAGTTGTTAACTTTGAACTTCCAGCTCTTTACTCCTAACTTTGTACTCTAATCTTCATTCTCTCAGCTTCCTTAGCACAATAAGCCTATCAGTCAGAACATCGATTTCTAGCTTCCATTCCTCTGCAATATATTCTATAGTTTCCTTTCTATAAATAAAAACATGGGTATCGTCGTTTCTGTAATTCCATCCCCCAAAGTCAATATTTTCAATATACAACATGGTCATAATTAGTAGTATTCCATTCTTATTCAATAAAGAAAAAAGTCTATCAATTTCTAATTTGGGCTGATGAAAATGTTCAAATACCTCACAACTCAAAATATAGTCGTATTGATGAATCAATGGCTTAGGATTGGGCGCGAAAAATGGATCATATTGCTCAATATCAAATCCTAGCTTCTTCAGCATACTTGAAATCACGGGGCCAGTACCACTTCCGAAATCTAATCCCTTATGATTTGGTGAGCAATTCTTCGTTACATAATTAGTTATGGGTAAGGTGAAGTTCTGATATCCAATATCATTTACATCATTATTATGAGTTTCGTATCTTGCTTTTTCTTCGTCGGAAGATAAGTAATACTTTTTGTCTTTTACCAAGGCTTTACAAGTATCACAATGATAATAATATGCATCTTTTTTGTTTATTAGTTCAGAACTGCAAAGTGTACAAATCATTTTTTGGTTTTGATATTGTTTTTGACAAATTCTATTCTGTCAAAGCAAAGATGCATATTTCTTTGGAATAATAGGGCTCATTCGTTTTTTAAATTATTTACTTTGGTGTTTCAGTTTCTACAAGTTTCATGGTTCGAAGTCGGGAGTCAGAAGCTAGTAGTAAATCTACTTCTGGCTTCCTGCCATATTGGGTAATTGTTAGAATGAATTTCATTTATAAAATAAAGCTATGATACTTTCGTACCATCGTGTTTAATCCTCTTCCAACATCTTTACATAGAATTCCTTAACTTGATCTCGAGCCCATGGCGTTCTCCTTAAAAAACCCAGGCTTGATTTCATGGTAGGATTAAATTTGAAACAGCGAATATTGACATGCTCTGCCAGGTATTCCCAGCCATAATTCTCTACTAGACTTTCTAATATCTGAGCCAGTTTTACCCCATGTAGAGGGTTGGCAAGTTGTTCTTCGGTTGCTTGCCTCCTTTTTCGTCTAGCTGGTCTTTTAGCATTCAGATCTTCATTGGTCTTTGGTTTGAGTTCTGCATATGAAAGCTCGTTCGATTGCTTCTGTGCATCAGTTGACTCCGTCTTATGATCGTTTTCTATATCCATTATTGGTGATTGTTTTAATAGATTTGTTTATAATATGATATTGCTTGAATTCCGAATTCCGGATAAATATTAAGGTATCTAGATATTCATAACTAGCCATTCTTGTATTAGAACTCTTATTTACTTGCTTATTATTACAGGCAAAATAAGCTCAATCCCATTTGTCTACTATTCAGTCTCCATATGCTTTTAATCAAAGGCTAGGAATAGTAGCAGGAAGTGCGGCACATTCCTGTCAAGATACAAGAAAGTTGAAGTGGGCTAAAAGCTTTGATTTTACTAGTGTTTCAGTTGTTTTTTTATACATTGTTGAACTAAATCCCTACGATATAACTCACTAATAATTAGTAAATATAGGATTTTCATAAATACGTTTACCAAAGATTATTCATTTTTAATTTATTAATATTCAAAAAAAGAAATCATTTACAATTGTAGAAAAAGTATTACTTTGGTAAAACAAAAAAATGAGGTTCCGTTTTCACTAATTTTATATATCTGTAATTATGATATTTGCATAATGAGTATCGATATTACTTGAACTTTTTACCGTTAATAAGTCCTAATAATTATTATATCCCCTCTATTAAATTTTTTTTAATTTTAAATGGTGCTAGTTGTTAGAGCACACTAGCGAACTAATATTCACTTAAAAATAGAACCATGGCCAAATCTAAAATCAAAAAAATATTCGTATTAGATACTTCCGTAATTCTTTATAGTCACGATGCTATTAATAGTTTTGACGATAATGATGTAGCTATTCCTATTACTGTTTTAGAGGAATTGGACAATTTTAAAAAAGGAAATGATACCAAGAATTTTCAAGCTCGAGAGTTTATTCGCATTATGGATTCTCTTTCCGATAAAGGCACTTTAACAAAATGGCAAAAAATTGGAGGAGACCAGAAAGGGAAATTTAAAGTAGTGATGGAAACCAAGTCTTCAAATGGAAATGTGGATGCCGAAAAAGTTTATGGAGTCAACAAGGCAGACCATAAAATTTTGAATGTAGCTATTTCTTTGCAGCATGAATTTCCAAAGAGGCCAGTAATCATGGTCACTAAAGATATAAACCTTAGGATAAAAGCAAAAGCTTTAAATATTTCTGCCGAAGATTTTCAAACCGGAAAGATTCTGAATGTAGATAATCTATATACCGGAAAAGCTAGAGTAGATAATGTGGATAGTGCAGTTATCGATTTAATCTATCAAAACGGATACTGCGATCGGCAAGATTTAGACTTTGAAAATATCAAGCCACATCAGTACTTTATTCTTAAGAGTAATAAGAGCTCAGTATTGGGGTATTATAATCCCACTTTAGATAGAATAGAGCGTATAGACAAACAGGCCATTCATCGTATTATGCCACGAAATGCGGAACAGGTTTTTGCGCTTCATGCCTTATTAAATCCGGAAGTAAAATTAGTGAGTTTGCAAGGAATAGCCGGAACTGGAAAAACTCTTCTTGCATTGGCAGGAGCATTGGAGCAAAGAAGAGATTTCAAACAAATCTTCCTAAGTCGTCCCATAGTTCCATTAAGTAATAAGGATATTGGTTTTCTTCCGGGCGATGCCAAAGAGAAGATTACACCATATATGGAACCCCTTTATGATAATTTGAAATTCATTAGAAATCAATATTCAGAAAGGGATAAAGAATATCAGAATATAAAAGCGGCCATGGAAAATGAGAAAATAGTCATTTCTCCTTTGGCTTATATCCGAGGTAGAAGTATTTCTAATGTATTCTTTATTGTAGATGAAGCCCAGAACTTAACTCCCCATGAGGTTAAAACGGTAATCACTAGGGCAGGAGAGGGAACAAAAATCGTTTTCACTGGTGATATCTACCAAATAGATACACCATATCTAGATAGTCAAAGTAATGGCTTATCTTATCTGATTGATAAAATCCAAGGACATCCGCTCTATTCTCATGTTCAACTGGAAAAAGGGGAACGTAGTGATTTGGCTAATTTGGCCAATGAGATGTTGTAAGCTACTATGAGTTTCTTTGTGTTTGAGATAAAATAGCTGTTCACAAAGCAAAAAGACCTAAACACACAAAAAAAACGCGAGTCCAATGACTTGCGTTTTTTAAATTTAACATGTTATCATTTATTCATAATAAACCACAGAAGTTACAGTCTCACCAACAATTCTTAGGCTACTTTTGTCAATGGCATCCATATTGTCGTTTACGGTGTGCCAGTGAGGGAAAAATGTGGATTCGCTGGATTCATGATAATGGATAATATCAATCATTGGGATTCCCATAACTTGATTTACGGGGATGTGATCATCCATGACATAACCACCTTCTTCAAAAAGAAAAATAGAATCATAGCCTAATAAGCTAGCTTGTTTCCATACTTTTTTCACGATATGTGGAGCATAATACATGCTATAATGTTCCATTTTAAAGATGATGCCTTGAGCGCCTACCATATCCAATAAGATTCCGAAATTGGCATTATAGCCTACTGGCATTGGATTATTGGCCCAATGTTGAGATCCCAAAGCCCAAGATTCATTATCCCCATCACCGGCAAATCTTGGCATTCCATAATCTTCCAAATCGAAGAAAACGATATCAACTCCCACATCGGGGGCTTGCTTAGACATTAGACGTGCCAATTCCATTAAAACGCCAACTCCACTAGCTCCATCGTTAGCTCCATCTATGGCCGTGTGATAATTGGCTTCATCTGGATCGTGATCGGCATAGGGGCGACTATCCCAATGGGCTGCCAATAAAACTCTCTTGCTTTTTTCTTTATTGAACTGTGCTATGAAGTTTTTCCCATTCAACACTGTACCATTATAAGCTCTGGCTTGAAACTCTTGAACCAAAACATCAGGAGTGAAACGTTTGAGGGTTTTCTCCAAATAAAGTCCACCTGCAATATGTTCTTTTGTATTAGGTACTCGTGGACCAAAAGCCACTTGCTCCGCTACAAATTTATACGCAGAATCAGCATTAAATATAGGAATCACTACATTCTTGACCTCCTCCGTTTTTTTACTTTCCTTTTCCTGACTAGTCGATGAAGAATCACAAGAGGAGGCTAATATGACAAATGCGAATAGCGATATAAATAAGCTGGAATAATGAAATTTCATGAAAATAGTTTTAAAGAGTAAATGGAGTTTTGTTGAGTTCGTCAGTAAAAACCACTTTCTCCATTTGGTTTCTCATTCTGTTTTGTAATTCAACTTTAAAGAGTTCCTCAGGTAAAGCATCTGGCTTTCCTAAATAGCCTAGGGCAGTTATACTCAAGCTACTAAATGCTTCTCCCAAATTAAATCTTTCATCTGCTTTTTTCGCATCGAATCCCGACATTTGATGAGTTGTCAACCCTTGATGAACGGCTTCTAAGCAATAGGAGGCAACAGCTTGTCCTACATCGTATTTAGCCATGTCATTTATAGTATTATTGTGTGTGAAATTGTTTTTACAGATGTTCAAAATAAGTACAGGAGCATTTTTCGCCCAGTTTTGATTGAATTCCACCATGGTATCTACCATCTTATTGAAAGTATCATCACCTTTGAAACCAATGATGAATCTCCAAGGTTGCTCATTAAATGCTGAAGCCGACCATCTGCCTGCTTCCATCATACTCATCAGTTTTTCCATCTCTACTTCTTTTTCATCAAAAGAACGAGGGCTCCAACGGTGTTGGCTTAACTCATTCAAACTTACAACGGTTTTTACTCTCTTACTTTCTTTAATAATTTGAAATAACTTATCCATGATCTTAATTTTTTGTGCAATATCTTTTAATTAAATTATAGGAAGAACTAATTCCCAATTCACCAGCCTTACTCAAGTTAGGGCAGGCGTTTTCATTGTCCTTAAGAAGGAGCAAAGTTAATCCTTTATTATAATAGGCCTCAGCCATATCAGGTTGATGCTTAATGGCATTATTATAATCATCAATGGCTTCCATATAGTTTTGCATCTTGTTTTGTAAGTTGCCTCTATTATAATAAAGAAAACCTAAATTGGGATAGATTTGCAAAGCTTGATTATAATAATTAATGGCTTCTTTTAGCTGTGGAATATCATAAACCTCTTCCTTTTCTTCTATATCTTCTATGTCCTGTCGAGTAATATTGGGTTTCGCCTCTATATTTCGTTCATGATTTTTCATGATATTGAGATACACCACATTGGCCAAGTTTAAATAGGCAAACCCAAAAGTAGGATCCAATTTGACCGCATATTGATAGCTACGTTCTGCTTCTTCAAAATTCCCAAGTCTTTCATTTAGAATTCCTATATAGAGATAGTTAAATGGATTATTGGGATTATCTTGTAGCGTAGAATCCATTCTCGCTAGAATCTCCGCTGATTTTTTTGGACTTAATTCGTTTATTTCTTTAGTCAAACCAAATGCCAATTTGTGATCAGCTAGTTTCGATTGATTATACTCCACGATCTCTTTGATATAATATTGTTTTCTTTTGGCTTCGATATAAGTATCTTCGTCACTTGCTAACATAGAAATCACAAAATTAGATTCCAATTCCACGTATACATTCTTAAATTGTAGATAACCATCCTCTGCATTTGCATTATTAAAATCACTCTCAAAAGCAATAAGCTTGGTAAATTCTATACTGTCCTTATACATGAGGGGAATACTATCAGGAGGCATATTATTAAAACGCTCTTTTATTTCTTTGGCTGATTCCATATCTGCATAAGCACCTTTTTCATCATTCATCTCATGACGTGCTGCAGAACGATTTAAATAAGCTTGAGCAAAGTCTGGAAATAAGCCAATGGCTTTAGTGAAGTCACGTTCGGCACTTTTGTAATTCTCAGACATGTATTTCACTACACCTCGATTATACCAGCCATAAATATTACTCTTATTGATCTGCACCACCTTATTCAAATCTTTAATAGCTCCTTTATAATCCTTTTGCTCCGTTTTTAAAATAGATCGGTTATAATAAGTTAGGGCATTATTGGGATCCAATTCTAAAACTTTTTCATAATCAGCATATGTTCCTATAGTATCACCTAAGTTATATCTACCTAGGGCTCTAAAGAAATAGAGTATGGGGTCTTCATCATCTAATTTCATGGCCAGTTCTAAATCGAATATGGCGTCCTCATATTTCTCCATTTCAAACTTGAGCATTCCACGTCTTTGGTAGGCCGTTTTGTTTAAATAGTTAAGGCGAATGGCTTTATTTATTTGGTCTAAAGCTGCATCATGCTGCTCCAGTTTATATAAGGCATATGATTTATTGATATAAGCCAACTCATTTTTCTTATCCAGGATAATAGCGGTATCAAAATCATGTAGAGAATTCTCGTACATGTCGAGCTGGATTTTGGTGGTTCCTCTATTCACAAATACATCGGAGTTATTGGGTCCACGGTGAATGGCTAGGGCAAAATCTTTTAGAGCTTCATGGAATTTGTTGAGCTGTGATTTTGAAATTCCTCTGTATTGGTAATTATAACTGAAATAGGGATTAATTTCTATAGATTTAGTGAAATCAGAAATGGCACCTTCGTAATCACCCAAGCTATATTTAGCTAACCCTCTAAAAAAGTAGGGCTCAAACTTGTCAGGTTCAGCTTTAATAGCCGTAGTTAAGTTTTTTATGGATTCCGAATAATTATCGTTGAATAGGTCGGTTCGCCCCATAGCTAAAAACCGCTGGGTATTCACCTGGGCAAAGCTAGTAGCTCCTATGATTAGGAAAGAAATAAAAATAATGATTTTTCGCATATTCATTATTGAAAAAAGTTTTGATAGGCGAAATTAATTCAATTTCAGAATTATAAATAGAATTTATGTTTTTTTAGCGAAATTGTGATTATACTGTCAGCTTCCCTAAACTTCGGCCATTTGAAATTAGACTTTACAAGCCCCTTAGGGCACGTTTAGAGAAATAGAATAATTATTAAAGTAACCGAAATGAACTGATTTATACCAATCTCTATTCAAAAAACCGATTGATCTTATCCAATAAAATTTGTGGTTTAATAGGCTTAGTAATAATATCATTACAGCCGGCCTTATAAATGTTTTCCTTGTCCTCTCTACTCGCAATGGAACTCTGTGCAATAATTGGAATAATAGGATAATACTTTCTTACTTGTAAAGTAGCTTCCAATCCATCCATTTTAGGCATCACCATATCCATTAAAATGAGGTCAGGAGAATATTCTTCTAATAAATCTAAAACCTCCAAGCCATTTTTAGCATGAATGAGTTTTACATTGGTTTTCTTTAATAGCGCCACATAAAACAGATAATTCACCATAACATCTTCAGCAATTAAGATGAGTTTATTACTCCAGTCATAGCTTTGAACTTGTTGTATCTGGTTTATTTTTTCCTCATCCATAAAGTTGAGTGGAAGGATGATACTAAAAGTACTACCTAAACCCTCTGTACTTTGAACATCAATTCTACCACCAATAAGTTCACTAAGTTTATAAGAAACAGCCATTCCCAAACCTTTTCCAGACTTTTTAATTTGAATCAGTCCTCCACTATAGCTATCCATGCTAAATAGACTTTCTAGTTCCTCAGAGCTCATGCCTATGCCATCATCTGTCACAAAAACTTTGATTTCATTATTCTTTTCTAATTTGAAACCAATTTCTATACAGCCATCCTCAGCTGTATATTTAATGGCATTTTCGATAAAGTTTTTAATGATTTGCAGAAAACGAACAATGTCAGTATAAATAAAAACAGAGCCCTCTGTTTTTATTGGATTGAATATTAGTTCTTTATCAATGTGTCCATGCTTGTGCATATCATCTATGAAATGATTAGTCATTTCCTTCAGTTCTTTATTTAGGTCTACCTTACTAAAATGAACACTTAGATTTTCTGCTTCTATTTTAGAGTAATCAATTAAATCGTTGAGTAAGCCTAAAAGGTTTTGACCTCCTTGATTAATGAAACGTAGGAAGTTGTTTTTGTCTTCTTGGTTTAATTTGGGGTCCTTTAATATTTCTGAAAAACCTATGATAGAGTTCAATGGGCTTCTGAGCTCATGAGCCAAGGAGGAGATAAATTGAGAGAATTCCGTTTTTGATTTACGAGTGGCCATTGCTTGGTTTCTTAGCCTGAGATTCATCTCGTTCATCTTTAAATGGACTTCGATTCTCTTGATGAGTTCTTCTGGATGGAAAGGTTTTTTGATGAAATCGGAAGCTCCGCTATTAAATGACTCAATAGTGCTTTCCACTTTTTCAATGGCAGAAACAATAATAATAGGCACTAAGTTAGTGCTTGGATGCTTTTTTAGTTTCCCACAAATGGTGATGCCACTAATGTCTCCCAATTCAATGTCGAGGAGTATCAAGTCGAAGCTATTGGCCCAGGCTTTAGTGAGGCCGATTTTCCCATTCTTTGCTATCATCAAGGCGTATTTTTCCTTCAATGCACTTTTGTAAAATGCAATGATATTAGGGTCATCCTCAATAATTAATATTTTTTTCTTAGTGTTCACTATCTGAATTTCTTTATAAATTCTGCTATAGATACTAGGTTCATGCTATATAATTGGGCATTCCGCTTTACGGCTTCTCGTGGCATACCATAAACCACACATGATTTTTCGTCTTGTGCAATGGTTTGCGCTCCTGATTCTTTCATTTCTAAAAGACCTTGTGCCCCATCATCACCCATGCCTGTTAGTAAAACTCCCAATCCTTTATGTCCTATTTTGTTAGCCATGGAACGAAATAATACATCCACCGATGGCCTGTGCCTATTTACCGGTGGGCCATCCATTAACCTCACTTTATTTCTACCAGCCATGTGTTCTACTACCATGTGTTTATCGCCTGGAGAAATTAAAACTAAACCATTTCTGATAAAATCGCCATTCTCCGCTTCTTTTACAAATAAAGGACAAATTTCGTTAAGTCTGTTTGCAAATGCTTTAGTAAAATGTGCTGGAATATGTTGAACAATAACAATACCTGTTGTATTGGTGTCTAGTGTTTTTATAACTTCTAATATGGCTTCCGTTCCTCCTGTACTGGCTCCTATAGCCACCACTTTATCAGTAGTAGATTGGTTGATATAGAAGGATTTTTTCTTCAATATGGCATCCGCAGAAAGTTTAGGAAGCACATCGTAAGATTTTGATTTACGAGATTTTACTCTGGCAAAATGGGCTACTTTAATTTTAGTAGTTAAATAATGAATGGTTTCCTCTTTGGTATTCCCATATTGAATAGGTTTCTGAAGAATTTCTACAGCTCCATATTCTAAAGCCTTAATAGTTGCTTTAGCACCTTTACTTGTTAAGCTGGATACTATAATAACGGGAATTGGGTGTTGAGTCATGATTTTTTTTAAAAAAGTAAGTCCATCCATTCTCGGCATTTCAATATCTAATGTAATGACATCTGGAATTTGTTTTTTAATCATTTCTGCAGCTTGATATGGATCTGCTGCTTTGCCAATGACTTCAATTTTAGGGTCATGAGAGAGGTAGGATTCCAATAGATTTCTAATGCTTATAGAATCGTCTACTATCAATACTTTTATGGTTTTTGAATAGTTCATCTTAAAAGTTTTTCTTTTCGATGTATTTCTGTCTTACCTGAAAATTATCGGTACTCATTAATATTTTCCGCCCATGAAATCCCCCTACAGACTTGGCTACTATCTTTATATTTTCTTTTTCTAGAATATGTTCTGCTAATTGTATGTTTCTCTCTCCAATATTATATAAATCGTGGTTGGTTTTGATAACGCTTGCTCCACCAAAAACCTTGGCTTTTATATTTCTTTTTTTGCATCCAAAGAATAACATTTTTGTAATTAATGCTTCTATAGCTACATTCCCATATTTGGGAGATGCTAAGCCTTCTCCATTCCAAAGAGGCAGCATATAATGATTCATTCCACCTATTTTTTTCACGTCATCGTATAAGCAAACTGCTACACAAGACCCCAAAATAGTGGATAGGAGGATGGGGCTTTTCGATGCGAAAAGCTTTCCTGGATAGATGAATATTTTTGACTGATCTCCCATTAAAAAAGTTCTGAATCATCAATAAATAAATCGTCCTCTCTAATCAAAGTATCTTCGTCGTTAGCAATAGCACTGATAAATATTTTAAACACATTACCTTCGGTTTCATTGCTATAGACTTCTATTTCGCCCTCTAAAAATTCAAGATACGCTTTAGTCACACTAAGGCCTAAGCCATGCCCTTGATTTATGCTGTTGATGGTTTTGTCTAATTTAGTGAACCTATCGAAAATGAGATTCAATTCCTCTTCATCCATTTGGTCGCCTATATTGGAAATTTGTACCATTAACTTTTCTTCAACTTGTTTCATAGTTACACTAATTTTGGTTTTTTCATAACCAAATATAATGGCATTGGAAATTAAGTTTTTAATTATGATTTGAAATTTGTCTTTATCAGTGACTAGGTTGTATGCTAGATGGTTATCGATTTCAAGTTCTATGTATTGATTTTTCTTTTCCGATTTAAATCTTAAGGATTCTATTATTTCTTCTACTATCTCCGTTGGATTTATTGAGGATAATTCCATATTCATTTCGCCAGATTCTATTTTAGCAGCGGAAAAAATATTTTGCAATTGAAAATCAAGGTCAAAAGCTTCATTATAAATAAGGTTTGACATGCTATGTATCTGGCTTAATCTTTTTTCGTCGAGAAGGCTTATATTTTTTGATATACCTAATATGGATGCAAATGGATTAATGATTTCATTGGTGATATTGGAGATGAAATGACTTTTGAAAGCATCAGATTCTTTGAGCTTCTCATTGGTCTTTTCTAATTGTTTCATCAAATAATCATTTTCCTCTTTAAGTCTAGATATTTGTTCGTTATGTTGTTCTGTATCCATATTATTGCTTTTTTTTCTTAAACACAGTTGGAGATATTTTTTCTAAAGGTAGGTCCATATCATTAATAGACTCTGAATGTCCAAGGAAGAGGTATCCTCCTGGTTTTGTGTTTTTTAGTATTTTTCTGATGACTTCTTCTTGTACTTTTTTCTCGAAATATATCAAAACATTTCTACAAAAAACCACATCAAACATCTGATTTACATTATATTCTTGATCCATGAAATTCAAATAGGCAAAATCCGCTTTATGCCTAAGCTCTGGTGTTATTCTAATCTTTTGAATCTGTTTGTTTTTATGTTTGAGTAAGTACTTTTTTTTCAGATGGAAGGGGATGGTTTCCACATCTCTAGTATCGTATATGGCTTTGTTGCCTTTTTCAAGCATTCTACGGCTAATATCAGTTCCAAACAGGCGGTAATTATAACCTTTGTGATTTTGTAAATACTCATTAATGACTATGGCTAAAGTGTAGACTTCCTCACCACTACTGCAACCAGCACTCCATACTCTAAATGTGCTATATGATTTAGATTTGGTAAATTCCTCTAATACCACATCTGTAAGTACATTGAAATGGACAGCTTCTCTGAAGAAATTGGTTTTGTTGGTAGAGATCAAATCAACCATTACAGGGATTTCTTTTCGCATGCCTTCCTCTGAAAATAGATATTGAACATATTGCCCGAAGCTGGTCATTTCTAATGTAGCCAGCCGTTTATGCAAACGTCCCTGAACCATGATCCTTTTTTGATCGGGGAGTTTGATGCCAAAGTTATTTTGGATAAATTCACTAATTTTCCTGAACTCAAGCAGGCTCATTTGAGCTTTATATGCCGTTGATTTGGTTTGGTAGTTCACAGTTTAAAATGTTTCGAAGTCATCATCCATTTTATCCCCTTTAGACAGGTCTAGATCAAATCCTTCTGATTTATAGGTGTTATTTGGTGGACTATAAGTTTGACGACTGGGTTCAATAAATTTGGTTGGACGTTGCTGATTATATTGCTCAGAAGGAATATCAACTGCATCTCCTAATTTAAAGAAAGAAATAGTTTTCTTAAGTTGTTCGGCTTGAGCACTTAGTTGTTCTGAAACAGTTGCCATTTCTTCACTTGAGGCTGCATTTTGTTGCGTCACTTGGTTTAGCATTTGAATGGCATCATTGATTTGTTCCACACCTGCATTTTGTTCTACACTGGCATTACTAATCTCTTCTACAAGTTTTGAAGTTTCCTCAATGCTTGGAACAAATTTGGAAAGCATGGTTTTCGATTTTAAGGCAATATCTACACCCGATTTACTAAGCTCGTCTATTTCTGCTGCAGCAATTTTACTTCTTTCGGCTAGTTTACCCACTTCGGCAGCAACTACTCCAAATCCTTTTCCATGTTCACCTGCCCGTGCGGCTTCCACAGCTGCATTTAATGCTAAAATATTAGTTTGGAAGGCAATTTCACCGATGATGCTGATCTTCTCAGCAATAGTTTGCATGCTATCTACAGTGATATTGATATTTTGGCTCCCCTCCTCAATTTCTACTGCTGCTTTAGATGATATTTTTTGAGTTTTTTGTGCATTGTCAGTATTCTGTTGAATATTACTAGAAATTTCTTCCATGCTAGCGGCCATTTCTTCTACTGATGCGGCTTGTTCTGTGGCGCCTTGACTTACTTGTTGACTGTTGCTACTCATCTCGTGACTTGTGATGGCGATATTGGCACTGGCTGTTTGAGCAGTGACCAAAACATCTTTTAGTCTTTCAGATAAATGACGTAGATTATTTATCAACCTTCCAAAGTCATAATCGCCTTGCTCTTCAATGACCACACTTAAATCACCTTTGGATAATTTATCGATGGTATCGTTTGCTGTTTTTAAAGAATTATTGATTCCTTTTAATATGTAGATAGCCATTAGCATACTTACTACCACACCTATGGATAGGATAATGATAAAGGTAATGACAGCTGTCCTGAAATTCTCGAGACTCTTCTCGTAAATCACACCTGCTTTTTCAATTTGAAACTTACTGAGTTCTTGAATTTTTCTGCTAATAGGTGTGATGACCAAATTCAAGCTACTGGTATTGTAATTTTTCAGGGCATCAGAATTTCTAGAAATCAAGACTTGTCTGAGGTTTTCGAGATTTGCCTGAGCACTAATAAATTGAAGCTCTAGTTCTGAAACCATCATATTTTCTCTTTCTTGCTTAGGGAGCTTCTTAAATTCTGCCCATTGAAGATTTGCATTTTCTAAGGCTAATTCAATTTTTTCTTTTCCTGACAACCAGCTCAGTTCGCCAGCATATATTTTATCCACTGTTTTGGGTACTTCAATAGCATACACATCTGAAATGTTTTTCAGATACTGAAATGGGATCAAAGCGTTTTTATAGGTTTGTTCGAGTTTGACATTAGTTTGTTGGATTTTGTTAATGCCAAAAATTCCAACAAATGTTCCCATAATTCCCATGGTAATGATAAGGATGATCAACTTGGTTGAAACGTTTAGATTTTTCATATGATGTAGTTTTCTATTTTTTTAATATTAATATTCTGAAGTAAAGACATTTTTTATATTGAGTACCATAATGAATTCATCATTTATATTGATGACATTTTCAATATATTCTGATTTAAATTTTGTTCCTAAATCAGGAGGAGGCAATAACTCATTTTCAGTTATTTCAATCACTTTGTCAACGGAATCTACTAAGGCTCCTATCTCCAGTCTATCCGATTCATATTCCATTTCTAAGACTACAATACATGAGTTTTTGGTGATTTCTTGACTTTCAATTTCAAATTTCATGTGAGGATCAATTACAGTAAGTACCTTTCCACGTAAATTGATAGCACCTTTAATATGAGCAGGGGAATTGGGTAGTTCAGTAATTTGAGGAACGCCAAGTATATGGAGTACATTTGCAATATTTGCAGCAAACTTCTCTTTTCCCAGTTGAAAGGTTAGATATGACGAAAGCTTTTTCATAAAATTATCTTGAGTATTTATCTATTATCTTGTTTGTATCTAAAACCAAAGCCACACTTCCATCACCCATAATACTGGCACCAGAAATTATTTCTTGGTCTTTAAAGTGTTTGCCAATGGATTTTACCACCACTTGTGATTCTCGTATCACTCTATCAATGATAATTCCAACTTGCCTACTCCCATAGTTCACTACTACAACTTCTACTAAATCGGGTGCTTTGGTTTGTATATTAAACTCTTCCCTTAAGTTTAAGAAAGGTAGTTGTTCCCCATCAATTATGATGGTATTATTAAATGCACTGGAAACATTTTGGTGTCTCATTGGTGATACTTTCTTAATCACCAAGATTGGAATGATATATTCTATTTTATCTATTCTTACCAATAGCCCATCGATGATAGAAAGCGTGAGTGGAAGTTTTAATGAAAATGTTGTTCCTTGTCCTAGCACTGAATTGATTTCAATTTCACCCTGTATTTTATTGATATTTTTCTTCACCACATCCATGCCTACTCCTCGCCCAGAAATATCGGTGACATTGTCTGCGGTGGAGAACCCAGGTAAAAGAATGAGTTCGTTAATTTGTTTTGTGCTGAGGTTTTGCTTCTCATTTATTAGTCCTTGTGATAGAGCCTTAGCTTTTACTTTCTCGGTGTTTATTCCTTGCCCATCATCTATAATATCAATATAAACACTGGTGCCCGAATAATATGCTTTGAATTTGAGGGTGCCTTTTGCCGTTTTACCAGATTTCAACCTGTCTTCGGTACTTTCTATGCCATGATCTATTGCATTTCTAAAAATATGCATCAATGGATCCGCTAGGCTCTCGATAATAGTTTTGTCTAATTCCGTATCGGTTCCTTCGGCAATAAATTCAATCTCTTTATTTAGTTCTTTGGATAAATCACGAATGAGGCGTTGAAATCTGGTGACTAAACTAGAAATAGGAATTAGGCTGATCTCAAAGGCATTATCACGAAGTTGACGAGTAAGTTTCTCTAAGGTTTCGGCCACTTCTATAATCTCTGGATTTTGTGCTTCTTTTGACAAAAGGCTCAAGCGTGCTTGAATGGTTACCATTTCACTCACCAAATTGATTAATGTTTCTACTTTATCACTGCTTACTCGGATACTAGAACTACCTTTGCTTTTTGTTGAAGTTTCAGTGGTTGTGGTTAGATTAACAACGGTTTCAGCTGTTTTAGGCTCCTCTATTTTTACTTGTTCATTTTTTTGGTCTATGTCTTTGGCTAGGTTAGTAATTTCTTCTTTTTTGTCCTCCTCAAGTTTTAATTCTAATGATTCTTCTATAATGGGAGCTATGTGTTTAGCATTGGAGGCTGTGTTATTTGCTTGAGAAATTTCTAGTTGTGAAGCAAATTCTTGTAATTCTAATATGGCACTTCCTTCGCTACTTCCTATGTATTTGGGTAGTTGTTCGACAAACTCAAGGTGTCTTAATAAATTGATATCACTAATTTTTTGTATTTCTATTTTGCTTTCATCCTCAACAAAAATAAAAACATCTAAAATATCGCTCAGCTCATCTTTTGTATTCAAGATAATTTCCCAACTTACATAGCAGTTTTTCACCAATAAATTTCTGTAATTGGGAATATTCTCAATGTGGGTAAATACCTTTCCGTTCCCTAAAGAAATCAGTTCATCAATAAGGTATAAAGGGTTTGTTCCGTTTTGCATAATACCTTCGTTAGGTTCAAAACAGATATAATATGTTGGAGTCTGATCGATTTCAATTTTTTCTAAAGCCTTAATTGGCGCTTCTTGAGCAGGATGATTATTACAAATAATCTCGAATTCAGTGATAAGTCGGTCATATTCTAATTTTACACTTGCGGTAGGTGCTTCAGTCGTTTCTAAAAGCTTTTTAATAAGATCGATAGATTCGAAGGTAAGGTTGAGAATTTCTTTAGAAAGCTTGATTTTGTGGGAACGAATTTGCTCATATATACTTTCTAGATGATGGGTAAAAGAAGATACAGATGAAAAGCCAAACATAGCACCACTACCTTTTAAGGTATGCATGACCCTAAAAACAGAGGCTATAGCTTCTTGGTCATCAGGTTGCTTTTCTAAATTGAAAAGAGAATCCTCAATGTTGACTATGAGTTCATTAGCTTCATCTAGAAATCCTTGTATGAGTTCGTCCATTTCCATAGGTTTCTAATTATCTGATTACTTTTCTAATAGTAGTAATTAATTTGTCTCCATTAAATGGTTTCACTATCCACCCCGTTGCTCCAAGATCCTTGGCTTCTTTTTTAATACTTACTTGAGTTTCAGTGGTTAAAAAGAGGATGGGTACATACTTGTATTCCTCAAGTTTTCTTACCTCTGCTATTAATTCCATTCCGCTCATGATGGGCATATGAAGGTCAGTGAGTAAAAGGTGCACTGTTTGTCCATTAAATAGTTCTAATGCTTCCTTGCCATTGGTAGCAGAAATCACGTGAAATCCAGCGTTATTTAGAGTAAACTCCACTAAATTCCTGATACTGTTTGAATCATCAACGATTATTATGGTCTTCTTCATCTCTTATTTTATGATATTAATATTTCGTAAAATCCAGATACTTTGATGAGATCTAGTATTTCATCATTAATATTTAATGTGATTTTATTTTCTGGATGATGGTTTTTTAAGGCAATAATAAACTGAATAAAGCTTAAATCAAGCATTTCCACATCTTTAATGATCAGTTGAAGGGGCTTGTTTACACGGGTATATTCGTCTGTTTCATCTTTAATATATTGAATATGACCGAAGGATAGCTCACCACTAAAGGTAAGTTGATTCATTTGGTTATTCTCATCTTTTTGGTATTCTAGCTTATAATTGTTCATTTCGAGTTCTAAATTTCTATAAAATCTCTTAGGTAAATATATGAAAAATAATTAGAATGTCCAATAATTGTAAAATTATTCTTAAAAAAAAGGCTTCCACAAAATGATTGTGGAAGCCTATTAATCGTGTATTTTCTTTTCTTATGAAATCATGCTAAATAAAGCCTTGATTTTTTATTCGATTCTCTTATTTTTTCAAAAACCTAGCTGCATGAATGCCACTTTGTGATTGAGTTTTTATAAAATAAATTCCTGCTTTAAGCTCGTTAACTTCAATAAAAGAAGATTGAGGATTATGTATTCTTTTGATCAATTGACCTGTTTGGTTATAAATCTCTATCCAATTCAATTGTTGATATGCTCCGATATGAATGAAGTTTTGACAAGGGTTAGGATAAATGTTTAAGCTATTGTTTTTTAGAGTGGAAAGCCCTGTGTTGTTGGCATAATGAATTGCCATTGCTTCAGCTGAAACAGAGGCTTCAAAGTTTCCTAAAACAGTCCCATCAATATCATAAACCCTTCCCTCACCTAGGGAAAAATAGTCGGTAATAGTCACATAAAAACGTTCATTGATTTCATCAAAAACAGCAGCAGCAATATTGATGTAACTGGCTGAACCTGGGTCTGCAATAATTTGATTATTAACAACCGTTGATGTTGATAAATCATATGAACCAATACCATAATCTAAACCCAAATAGAGGAGGTCTCCGACTTTTCTAACACCTTTACCAACCACATGATTAAGTGATTGAGTGTTCCAAGTAGTTGTAGCAATGTTATAGGTAGAAATAGAACCTGTTGTGGCACCATAAGGTGATTTATTAACGCTATAAATAACGTTTTCTCCTTCAAATAAATCAATAATTCCTACGGCATCAGTACCTAAGTTTATTTCTCTTACAAAGCTTAAATCACTATTTGTTACTGCCAATTTCCCTTCAGTAGCTGCCCAGTCACCAGAAACTGCAACGTATAAGGAATCTTCATACATCAGCATTCCTGCAGCATCAGTACTAATTCCTTCAGCTTCATATACTAGGTTCAAATTCATGTCGAAGGCTTTTAAATATTTACCATCAGCAGGAACACCTGTTGCATCACTTCTTAAACTCACATAAATCATATCATTGGCATAATATAATCTACTTAAATAACCATGATAGATAGCTATTTCTTTAGTATTGGTAATCAGGTTAAACTTTGCCAAGCTGTCTTCCGCAGCCACATAGGCATAATCACCAACCACTATTAAATCTTGCATGGATTCTTTTACCACTTCACCAATAAGGGTGGAGGTATAGGTTTCTGGGTTTATACCAGTGACCATCACATGGTCGGCGTCATTATTATAAATTCCGCCATTGCCCACCACGATTTGGTTGACAGATTGCCCTATTCCTAATATTACAAATGCTTGTAATAATAGAGCCAAAAAGTAATTTTTTTTCATTTTAAATTGTTTTAAGGATAAATAAAATTTATTCCTCAAAACTCACAGGAACGATTGAAGAAAAATGGAAGGTCCATCGATCTACAGCTTTTATCCCGAAAGCTTTGAAATTCGTGTTTTGGGCAGGTCTTCTGGCTTGTCTTTATTTTGAGTGGCCTTCTCATATCTATAAAAGATACAATGGCATTAAGAGTCTCAAATGTTATAGACTTACAGCTGCGGGAACAGCTCCTGAATTAAACAGGATTCCCTTTTCACCCTCCTCAGAAATCTTTGGAGAGAACCGTCAACATGGCTGCGAAATTATATAAATATTTGGAAGGATATTGTTAAAATTAAAATTTTATTTAGGTAAGGATAACGAAAATGATAGTTATTCATTAATAGATAATAGTTTATATAAACCTATCACTTATTTGCAACAATTATTTGCTGCTAGCTCTCACTGTTAACGATTCATTTAGTAAAGTTCCATGCCTTTAAAAGTGCGAGTTTTATCTACAGAAACAATATCACCAGAGAATTGAATTCTATTCCCTCTCATATCTACTATGGTGGCTTCTCCGTTTCCATTGCTGCTGATCCAAATGGTGAGGTCTTGCATTCCTGTGGAGCCTTGTATGCTCATTCTGATGAAGATGGGTTTGTTTTTCTTTTCATCCTCTATTTCATATTTAGTGATTCTTCCACTTATGGTCATACCACCTACACCATTCCAACCCACTAACTGATCAAAACCTAATTGGATAGTAGCTTTCCCATTATTCACATATACAAAATTGATAGTGGAGTTTAATTGAAAAACCTCCCCAATCTTATTTGTTACTCTTTGAGCTTCCAATACAAAAGTTGTATCCAGAACCCATTGTTCCTGAACCAACCTATGTTCATCTTGTTCAGCTTTTTCTTGAGCTTTTTTCTCAGCTCTAATTTCTTTTTTTGATTTGGTTTCTTGAGCATTTACTTGAAAACAAAAAGCCAAAATAATGAGTATTGATATGAATTTTTTCATGATAGATTATTTAGTTTATAAAAGTAGGGAATTTTAGTTTACAGTCTGAAGTTAATAACTAGTAGCTAATAGTTCTACAACTATTAACTTTTAGTTGTTCACTGTTGACTTATTCCATTTCAAAGACACAATAAAAAATAACCCTTAAGTTTCAAATTCAGAGCTCTCAATAATTTTATTTCGACCAAGGGAACTTATTAAATGCGTCACCACAAGGATTAATTTTATTTCTTTTCTCGCAGCTTCCTTTGCCTATGTTTACTTTAATAGAAAAGTATAAATCCATTCCATTGAAATCGTGCCAACCCATTAAGGAGGTGAAATAATCACTACCAATGGTGAAATAGTACAAGCGAACTGCCAAGCCAACTCTCGGATATTTCCATTGATAAAGACTTAGGGGTAAGCTTACTTCTATATTAGGCTTCTCATAGCGCGGAGTCAATGAAATTATGGTTGGTTTTCGCATATAATTACCATTAAAAGGAAAATTATATACAAAGCTAGCATTGGCATATATTCCATTTTCGAAATTATAATCTGCATTGATGTTTAAAGAGGAGGGGAGCCACATTTTAAATTTGGTATCTTTTAAGGTGGCATTCGGATCTCCATAAAAACGATAGCTGATGTCTTGAATAAATGCATTCCAATTTTCGTATTTGGAAGTATCTATGTTTTCCCAGGTATAGTCTGTATTTGCATATTCGTGAAGCTGGGCATTATTTTTAAAACTAATATATCCAATATCCATTAAACTCACCCCGATTCTGTATTTATAATCGTAATGTCTTTGCCCACAGGTTCTTGTCGTTTGCGTTTTGCCTTGCCTGTCTAGTAACGCCTGATATTCTACACCTAAATCAAAAGCCCAGCCTTTCCCGTTTATTAGAGCCCCTGATGGAAATTCATCCGTATCATAATCAGAGGGGAAGGCAAAACCCAGATTCGCATCTAGAGAATAAATATCGAGAGTAGTATCATTTACCACATTATATTCTGAGCTTGCGGCATGAAAATAGGTTCCACCCACACCAAATAATCTTTTTATACTAATCCCAAAATTCCAATTGTTAAATAAAAGTTGATTGAGTTGATACGCATAACTAATACCAACTTCTCCATATCCAATATAGCTGGTATTAAAACTCTTAATATTATAAGCTTCATCATGTTGAGGCCCGTAACCAAAACCATAGTAAATGGTTTTTCCGAGTTCTTTAGTAATATTTCTGATATGCATAAAGCTTTTAGCCGCTGTAAATATACCAAAGGCATGCTGGTTTTTGACATACATGGCTGAAGGGCCTTGTATTTTAATATCGAAATCGAGTCTTGTTTTCGCCGTTTTATCGTAGATGTAAAATGGCCTTTCACCATTACTATATCCTGTGGGATGCATTGGTATATCTAAGTTGCCGGAAATGAGGTCAAAGAATTTGAATTCCTCTTTGGACAAATATAGATAATCATTGGAAAGAAAAATATCGGCAGTAATCAAATGTATCGAAAGCCAATCTTTTTGATGATGCATGCCTGCTGGGTTATAAAATAGCACATCGGTACCAGCATGATTAGAATGAACCAAGCCTGCCATTTCTTGTGTGGAAGCTTGGTTTATGAAAACCCAACTGATTAATATGATGATAAGTCCTTTTCGCATTAAAATCTTTCCAATAATTGTACTTCATTTAAAACCGAAATAATTGAAAATTAGTATTCTAAATATTAATAAAGCAATTAAAGTTAGTGATTTTTTTGGTTTGTGAGAGCATGAAGTGGAATTATTTGGTAAGATTTAACATGTATATTTATTAGTATATATTTTGAGTAACTGAACTGAATAGTTAATTTTGCTGGATAGAGTTAAATTTGAAATACACTTTTGTATTCGAATTTAGCAAACATTTAAAACCAACAAGCATAAGCCATTATCATTAATGAAGAATATAAATACAATCATTTTATTGCTCATATCTATTATTTCTTTTGCCCAAAGTGTTAAAAAAGAAAGTTCAATTAAAACAACAAATGAAGAATATGAGTTTCTTACAAAAAAGTATAATGAAGAAAATAACTTTGGAATGTTAGATGGTTATAAGATATATCCAAACAAAATAGCAAATAATGATGAGTACTCTTGCGAATTCCAATTGTTTAAAAAAGTTAATACTCAGAAAGTAAAAGCAGTCTTAATAATAATTAAAGGGAAAGATAATAAAAGACATAAGGTTCAGTACCTATGTATGCCAATAAATAATGAGGAACTTATGAATGAATTTGCTGAAGATGTACAAAATTTAAGATACTCAAAATCAAGTATCCTTTTTAATACTTCAATCCGTCTTCTTCGCAGTAAGATACCAAATGTTTTTAGTTTTACATCAAGTGTAATAAAGACAAATGAAACTGAATATGCTTTTCTCACTGAAGAATATTCAGTAGTAAAAAAAAATAAGGTTTTAGATGGTTATGAGTTATTACCTTTCATGAAAACTACATTTGAGCAGGTATATCAATATGATTATAGGTTGCTAGTTGATGTTAAAAGTCAAGAGGTAAAAGCTATTCTAACTATTTGTGAAAAACTAAAAAAAGACGAAAACAAGCTCAAATATTTATGTTTACCCTTTAATAATGATGAATTATATTTAGATTATTTTACCAGTTCTATTAAAACAGGAATAAACTTAGGCTTTTATTATCAAGTTTCTGTGACCGTGGCCGCAGCTAAGCTTTTAATAGATGATTTGTAGTCTGACTTATTATAATTAGATTGATTGTTATACTTTCTTTCTGGTTTCTGAAAATAAATAAAATTCAAATAAAGAATAGGATTATGAATTAGTACTGATATTAGAGAATACGTAAAGGTATTTTATTACCTTTTTATCACATAAAATATTTTATTAAATTTACAAAAGTTCCATGTTGTATCTGAATTGATGATGTGGATACTTCTGGTACTAAGAGTTAATAGACTCTTACAAGAAATATAATACTTTTGGTGGATATAATCACTCAAATAAAATCAAATATTATAATCTTAAACTATGACAACACAAAAAAATGATCAAGCATACAAACAAGGCTATCTAGAAATTTCTAATAATCACTCCTTGTATTTTGAGTTATATGGAAATCCCAAAGGAATTCCTGTGCTTTTTTTGCACGGTGGACCTGGAGCTGGTTTTTCAGATAAAGACAAGAAATTCTTTAATAAAAAAAGGTATAATGTTATTTTTTTCGATCAGAGAGGAACGTCTAGAAGTAAACCATTTGGCTCCGTTGAGAACAATACTACACAAGACCTCATTGGAGATATAAATACAATACTGGATGATTTGGGTTTTGATAAGGTCTATGTTTTTGGTGGTTCTTGGGGAAGTACACTGGCATTGGTTTATGCCATCCATTCTCCCGAACGAGTATTGGGTTTGGTGTTGAGAGGAATATGGCTAGCCAATAAATATGCATTGGATCATTATATAAATGGGGGAATAAAGGAATTCTTTCCAGATGTTTGGGACCGGTTTGCCAAATTAGTACCCGAAGGAGAAAATCCGGTGAATTACTATTTGGAACAAATGCTATCGAACAATAAAGAGAGGAGTGATAAATATGCTTACGAATGGGCTTATTATGAGATGTCTTTTTATACCATCAATAAAATAGCAGATCCTAAGGATTCCTTAAATACCTTATCATTTAAATCTATGGCCATACTCGAGGCTTATTATATTAAAAATAACTGCTTCATTCCTGAAGATTATATCATGGATAATATTGATAAAATTGCCCATATTAAAACTTCCATAGTACAAGGACGATACGATTTTATTTGTCCACCAACACAAGCATTTCGATTGCATTCCAAATTAAATAATTCCAAATTGAATATAACTAATGCAGGGCATTCTTCTTCTGATATAGAAACTAAAAAAAACCTTATCAGTGAATTGAAAAGAATTACTACAACTACTAAAAAAGCTTAATATTAAAGCTATTTACATGAGGTGAGTTTTAATAAAATTGAACATTTTCAAAACCAGAAAGCATGAAAACGTCTTCCTTAATAATATGGGTATTTATCGTAGCACAAATTCTTTTATTTAACTCTTTTACTGGCTACGCTCAGCCTTCACTTTTTAGTTTAGAGAAGTTTGTTAGTGGACAAGATACACTGAATTATAGATTTCTATTTCCAGATTATAATACCATGCGCGAGCTTCCTTTGGTGGTTTTTCTTCATGGATCTGGTGAGCGGGGAAACGATAACGAGGCACAATTAAAATGGGGAGTGAAGAATTTTGCCACTAGTGAACAAATGAAAATGCATAGTTCATTTGTGGTGGCTCCTCAATGTCCTTCAGGTGAAAGCTGGGCCAACTTTCTTTTTGATGAAACAAGTGGCAGCATCCAAATGCAAGATATCCCAACCAAGCCTATGGAATTACTTGTTCAACTCATCGAACAACTTATAAAAGACTATTCCGTAGACACAAGACGCATCTATATTACAGGATTATCAATGGGAGGTTTAGGTACTTTTGATGCCATGGCTCGATACCCTGATTTATTTGCTGCAGCAGTTCCCGTTTGTGGCGGAGGAGACCCGACCACCGCTCCTCTAATTAAAGATATTCCAATCTGGATTTTTCATGGAGCTGAGGATACTTCGGTTGATCCTCAGTATTCTGTGGATATGCTGCAGGCCTTGATAGATGTTGGTGCGCATCCCGGACTTACTTATTATCCTGAAGTAGGGCATTTCTCATGGATTGCGGCTTATAGCGATCCTTTAATGATAGAGTGGTTGTTTCGACAGAAGAAAAAGCAGTAAGGCATCATAATACTGTGTTCTCCATGCATTTTTGTTTTTGTTTAATTCATTTTGAAAGAATAAAACTAGGGAATAATGAATTGTAATAATGGTTGGTATTTTGTACAGCTGAAGAAGATTTTACTCCGCTAATGCCAACTGGATATATTAATACGCCCGCAAAAAGAATTTGAATTTTGTGGGCAATTAAAAAGAAAAAGTATTGATACATAAATTAAGTTTAGAACTATCTAGTGAGCATCCGTCATATTTATGGGCGAAAACACAATCGGATTCTGTAAATGCTTTAGGACATATTGGTACACATATTGATTGTTATACAGCCTCACCCAGTGAATCTGTATATGAATTAGAAGTGGAATTAATTAAGTGTTTTAAGCATATGCCTGAAATAAATGAATTGGAAAAAATGGATATGGAAGGTAAAGCTTTTATTCTCTATACAAATGTCTTGAATAAATTTGGATATGGCACAAAAGAATACGGTGAAGTAAATACCTTTCTATCAGAAAAGGTTCTTGATTTTATTTTGTCTTTAAAGCCAAGATTTATTTTAATAGATGCTTGTGGCATTGGAAATCATGGCAATGAGCATATAAAATTCGATAAGAAATGTGAGGCTAATGGCTGCTTTGTTGTTGAAAATATTTTTATGAACCAGTCTATTGCAGAATTAATAACCAAGATCAAAATTAAGATCGATATTAAAAATACTTCGACAGGAAAACCATGTCAAGTGTATGCTATGACAAAATAAAAAAAATGCATAGTAGTAGGTTTTGGTACGCGTCGTGTTTTGGATAAGCTAGATACGAAAGAGAATTAATGAATGACAAAATAAAAGGCCTTATATTTGGTCAGAATTTCGGATTTTCGTTGGTTTTTAGATGAAAACAGCCCTTGGCAGCAATTAAATAAATGAACGATATATCAACAAAATACTTTATTGACAGAAAAGAATGGAGAAATTGGCTCAAAACAAATTTTGAGGTCGAAGATGATATTTGGTTGGAATATCCATTAAAGAAGACAGGCAAGATACGAATTTTGTATAATGATGCGGTTGAAGAAGTGCTTTGCTTTGGATGGATTGACAGCACGGTTAAATCACTAAATGATGAGACTACTATTCAAAGATTTTGTAAAAGACGAAAGTATTCGTCTTTCTCACAACCAAATGTTGAACGTTTAAAATGGCTTTTTGAAAACCATTTGATTCACGACTCCGTTAGGAATAAGGTTTTAGAAATAATTCAACAGGAATTCGTATTTCCGGAAGACATCATAAAAAAGTTAAAAGTAGATAAGATGGTTTGGAAGAATTATCAGATTCTTTCAGAACCATATAAGCGAATCAGAATTGCATAAATTGACAGTGTCAGAAAAGGCCTGATGAATTTGATAAACGATTGAATAACTTCGGGTCAAGTTGAAATTCTGGGGGAATTGATTTTTACGCAAAAATATTTGTCAA